>NZ_JBDQQT010000010.1:0-204755 GCF_039888625.1 Pseudomonas sp. CAU 1711 | reverse complement strand
ATACGCTGGGCGACCGCCTTCACCCTTCGGGTAATGCGGCTCGATCAGGGCAACCAAGCCCTTCCACGGCACCACCTGATCCATCTCGATCAGGAACAACTCCTTGCGGGTCTGCTTGCGCTTACCGGCGTACTCGGCATCGGCGAAGGTCATCTGCTTCATCGGGAAACTCGGGCAACGGGATCGGCGTATTTCACCAGATTCGGGAAGTCTTCTTCAGAATTTCCCTAGTAATAGGGGACAGACCCTGAGTGATCCCCACAAATCTAGCCCAGTCCCTGCGCCTGTTGATGTACCTCCAGGCGCAGGCTCCGCTCCATTTCTAGGAAAAGGGGACCTAGGAAAAGGGGACAGATTTATTTTCTGGCTGATTGTTTAGTCAGCTAGGCTGAAATCTTCCAAGGATGGAGGGTCGTGTATGCCAAGGATGGGGCGTGTTGTGTTGCCGAATTATCCACACCATGTGGTACAGCGAGGGCACAATCGGCAGGTTGTCTTTGCGGCGGAAGACGATTACCGCCGTTATCTGGGGGATCTTCGAGAGCTCAAAGAGCTATTTGGCGTGAAGGTCTATGCCTACTGCCTGATGACCAACCATGTTCATCTATTGCTGGCCCCGGGAGACTCGGTCGCCGGGCTTGGGCAACTGATGAAGGCCCTGGCCGCAAGGGCTACACGCTACCGTAACCGCCTCGAAGGGCGTAGCGGGACGCTTTGGGAAAGCCGCTACAAGTCCAGTGTCGTGCAAACCGATAGCTACCTGCTGGCCTGCTCCCGCTATATCGAACTCAACCCAGTACGCGCCAGAATGACCGCAGAAGCAGGCGATTACCCTTGGTCGAGCTACCGCGAACGCACAGGTAAGGACGCTGGCAGCGATTGGCTGGATACCGACCCCTGCTTTCTAGCTCTGGGTTGTGATCAGTTGAAGCGGCGAGAACGTTACGAGCAGTTTGTTAAGCAGGCCGTGCCCTACGAGGAAATTCGCTTAATCCGCGAAGCGCTGCAACGTGGGCAATTAACTGGCAGCAATCGGTTCATTGATGAGATTGAACGGATTACGGGGCTGCGCATTGAGCAAAGAGGCCAAGGAAGACCGAGAATAGACGCAAGAAAATAAATCTGTCCCCTTTTAGCTGGCAAGCGCGCCATCCAGCAGGCAATGGAGTCGATGGCCGAGGAAGTCACCGGCAACAACTGGAAACCGGCCCAGGCGGCCTGATTCCGGCGCAATGCGACAGAGGCCACCTGCGGGTGGCCTCTGTCATTCTCGGCAAGGGATCCTGGCTGGCGAGTGCCACCCGCATAGAATCTGTGCCTCTGCCATATCCCCTCCTCCACCCAGAAGGCTCGCGCCCAACGGCATGGCGTTTTGCCATAGCCTGACTAGGCTTCAGCTAACTCGGGTGCTCGCGAGGGCGGTGCTCTTTGCCCGGCGTCGTTGCGGCGCCGAGGGAGGCGGAGATGGGGCGAGGTACGCTGTTGGCTGGGGGCTTATGGCTGTTGTGCGCGACCGCCGAGGCGGTGGTGTTCTCCGGCACGGACTCGGCCGGTAGCGGGTCGATCGACAATACCGGCGGCACGCTGATCTTCAATGATCAGAGCACGGCGGGCAGCACCAGCATCAACAACGATGTGGCCGGGCTGGTGCAGTTCAACGACCAGAGCACGGCGGGTCAGGCCAGCATCACCAACATCGACGACTCGGTGACCGAGTTCCACGATCAGAGCACGGCCGGCACAGCCAGCCTGGTCAACCAGCTGGACGGCAGCGTCGAGTTCCATGGCAACAGCAGCGCGGGCAACGCGAGCATAGTCAACGAGAACGGCGGCTCGACGCTGTTCTACGACAACAGCACGGCCGGCAACGCCCGCCTGGTGGCCAATGCCGGCGGCTTCGTGCAGTTCTTCGGCGCCGGGGCGGTGAGCGCCGGCTCCATCGCGGGGGCGGGAGACTTCTACCTGGGCACGGTGCTGCTCAGCGTGGGCAGCAACAACCTGTCCACCCTGATGGCGGGCACCCTCCACGGCGCGGGGGCGAGCGGGCTGGTGAAAGTCGGCACGGGCACGCTGAGCCTGAGCGGCGACAGCAGCGACTACTTCGATGGCAGCATCCGTGTCGAGGCTGGGCTGATCCGCTTTTCCAGTGCCGACAGCCTGGGCAGCAACCTGAGCCTGATCACCCTGGATGGCGGTGGCCTGCAGTGGGCGGCGGGCAATACGGATGACATTTCCGACCGACTGCAGGCGCTGGGCGCCGGCGGCGGCCGGCTGGACACCAATGGCAACGACGTGACCCTGGCGTCGGCGCTCAGCGGTGTCGGTGGGCTGACCAAGGCGGGCGGCGGCACCTTGCTGCTGAATGCCGTGAACGGCTACAGCGGCACCACCCGGCTGGAGAACGGCACGCTGCGCCAGGGCCTGGCGGGCGGCCTGGTGGGCGGCGGGGCCTATGTGATCGACGGCGGGGTGCTCGACCTGAATGGCTTCGACCTCACGATGGCATCGCTATCGGGCAGTGGTGGCAGCCTGAGCCTGGGCACGGCGCAACTGACCGTGAACCAGGCGAGCGACAGCAGCTTCGCCGGCGCCATCGGCGGCTCCGGCGGGCTGGTCAAGAGCGGCGGCGGTACGCTGACCCTCACCGGCAGCAGCGGCTACACCGGCGCCACCCTGGTCAACGGCGGCACCCTGCTGGTCAACGGCTCGCTGGTTTCGCCGGTACAGGTGGCCAGCGGCGGGACCCTGGGAGGTACCGGCAGCGTCGGCGTCGTGGTGGTGGATGGCGGAGGCATCCTGGCGCCGGGCAATTCCATCGGCACCCTGACGGTCAATGGCAACCTGGCCTTCAACGGCAATTCGGTCTATCAGGTGGAGGTGGACCCTGCCGGCAATAGCGACCGCATCGTGGTCACCGGCCAGGCCAGCCTGGCCGGGACGGTGCAGGTGCTGGCCGGACAGGGCAGCTATGCGCTGGGCACCACCTACAGCATCCTCAGCAGCGGTAGCCCCTTGCTCGGGCAGTTCGACGCGGTGACCAGCAACCTGGCCTTCCTCGACCCCAGCCTCAGCTACAGCAGCAATGAGGTGTTCCTGACCCTGCTGCGCAACGACGTCACCCTCGTCAGCCTGGCGCAAACGCCCAATCAGCGGGCCTTCGCCCAGGGCGCCAGCGGCCTGCCGGCGAGCAACGAAGTCGCCCGGACCCTGTTCAATCTCGCCTTCGAGCAGGTCCCGGCGACCTACGACCGGCTCTCCGGCGATGCCCATGCCAGCTTTTCCACGGCCCTGATACTGGATGACCTGGGTCTGCCCTGGGTGCCGCTGGAGCAGCTCGACGCCAACCTCAGCGATCCGCAACGCGCCCTGCCGTTCTGGGTGCAGGTCCAGACCGGTCACCAGCGCACCCGCGACGACGGCAACGCCGGGCTGGTGGTGGCGGACCAGGATGGCGTACTGATGGGTGGCGACTGGGCGCTGCCCGGCGGCTGGCGCATGGGCATGGCCTTCGGTTACGGCGACCAGCAGCTGGAGGTAGGCTCGCGCAGCGCCGACGGTGAGGCGGGCAGCTACCGTTCGGCGCTATACGCCGGCAACCAGATGCCAGTGCCCGGCGGCAAGCTGAAGGTCGCCCTGGGCGCGAGCTACAGCCGGCATCAGGTGGATGGCCGGCGCAGCCTGCAGCTGGCGGACGGCGCGCAGCGCCTGCTGAGCGGCTACGACGTCGGCATCGCCCAGGGTTTCGGCGAGCTGGCCTTGCGCCTGGGCGACGATCAGCAGAGCTACCTGGAGCCCTTTGCGCGGCTGGTCAGCCTCGATCAGCGGGCCGAGGGTTTTCGCGAGCGCGGCGGCAGTGCCGCGCTGAACGCCAGCAGCCAGGCCAACCAATTGCTCAGCTCGACCATCGGCAGTCGCGGCCAGCACAAGACCCAGCTGCTGGGGCGCGAGCTGGTGCTCAACGGCAGCCTGGCCCTGCGCCACCTGCAGGGCGACCTGCAGCCGCAGCTCGAACTGCGCCTGGATGAGGGCGAGCCGTACCGGGTGCTCGGCACCGAGCTGCCGGATAACAGCCTGCTGCTGGACCTGCGGGCCGAGTACGCCATCGCCCCGGGCATCGGCCTGGATCTGCGCTACCAGGGCATGAGCGGTTCGGGCAGCGAGAGCAATGCCCTGGCGGCGAGCCTGCGTTGGCGTTTCTAGATGCGCCCCTAGGCTAGCCGCGCGGCTCGGGACGCCTCGCCACCGCCCGCGCCATGCTCCGCCACATCGCTTACATACCTTGCCCACATGCCTGGCGCAGCCTCTCCGCCGTCTCGCGCAGCAGGTCGGCACTGCTCTCCCAACCGAGGCAGGCATCGGTGATCGACTGGCCATAGCGCAGGGGCTGTCGCAGCGGCTGGCAGCCGTCCAGCAGGTGGCTCTCCAGCATCACCCCGCGCAACGACAGGTCGCCGGCCAGGCGCTGCTCCAGCACCGCGCGCAGGACCTCGGGCTGACGCGCCGGGTCCTTGCCGCTGTTGGCGTGGCTGCAGTCGACCAGGATGCGTGCCGGCAGGCCCCGGCGCTGCAGGGCCTGGCGCGCGGCGGCGACCTCGGCGGCGGCATAGTTGGGGCCGTTGCGGCCGCCGCGCAGCACCAGATGGCCGTCCGGATTGCCGCGGCTAAGCAGCAGCGCCGGCCGCCCCTGCTGGTCCAGGCCGAAGTGGCGATGTGGCTGCGCCGCCGCCTGCAGGGCGTCGCAGGCGATCTCCAGGCCGCCGTCGGTGCCGTTCTTGAAGCCCACCGGAAGATCCAGGCCGCTGACCATCTCGCGGTGTACCTGGGATTCGCTGGTGCGCGCGCCGATCGCGGCCCAGCCCAGCAGGTCGTCGATATAGGCCGCCGCCATGGGCTGCAGCAGCTCGCTGGCCAGCGGCAGCCCCAGGCGCAGCAAATCCAGCAGCAGGCCGCGCGACAGGCGCAGGCCCTCGTCGGCGGCGCCGCTGCCATCCAGGTGCGGGTCGAACAGCAGGCCCTTCCAGCCCACGGTGGTGCGCGGTTTTTCCAGGTAGGCGCGCATCACCAGCAGCAGCTGGTCGCCGACTTCCTCCTGCAGGGCGGCCAGGCGCCGGCCGTAATCGAGGGCGCAGACGGGATCGTGCAGCGAGCAGGGGCCGGTCACCACCAGCAGGCGCGGGTCGTGACCATCGAGCACGGCGCGGATGGCGGCGCGCTGCTGATGCACGCGCTCTGCGAGCAGCGGATCGAGCGGCAGCTGCTGGCGCAGCTGGGCGGGCGTGGGCAGGGTTTCGGCGCGGGGTGTAACGCTGGCGACGAGGTTCAGGGGAGCATTCATGGTCGGCAGTCCTTGGCCGGCGGCGGTGCCGCGCGGCGCTAGCGAAGTGTTCGGCAGTCGGTTCGGTGCGGGTGGGCGAAGCGGCTAAATCGCCAGGCAGAGCTGCGGTAACGGTATGCGGTCATGTCGGTTTCCTCGGTGCAAAACAAAACCCCCGGTCGGGTGGCCGACCGGGGGTTCTGGGGAAACTCTCTGGTGGCGACCCGGGTGTGCGGGGCGCCTGTGGGGTATCAGGCGCGCCCGTGGCTAAACCAGTAACCATGGAAATACGCGCGCGCACCCGACGGCGCTGCGGCACGCGGGGCGGCGCAGACGAGGGCGAGGTGCGGGCGAAGGGTCATGGGGTCGCTGTCTCCTGAAAGCTGGCCTCAACGCTACCCGGCCACGCCGGGCAGCGCAAGCGCCGATTACACCACGCCCTGCTCGCGCAGGCGGGCGATGGCGGCGCTATCCAGGCCGAGCAGGCGCTGCAGCAGGGCATCCGAATGCTCGCCGAGCAGCGGCGGCGCCGAGCGGTACTCCACCGGCGTCTGCGACAGGCGCAGCGGGCTGGCCACCTGCGGCGTGCTGCTGCCCAGGCCGTTGGCCAGCTCCAGGCGCAGGCCGCGGGCCTGCACCTGGGGGTCGGCGAACACCTGAGCCAGATCGTTGATCGGCCCACAGGGCACGCCGGCCGCCTCCAGCAGGCGCACCCATTCGGCGGTGGTCTTGAACACCGTGGCCTGGCGGATCAGCGGGATCAGCTCGGCGCGATAGGTGACGCGCGCCTTGTTGGTGGAAAAACGCGGGTCGTCGGCCAAAGCCGTAAGGCCGGCGACCTCGCAAAACTTGCGGAACTGCCCGTCGTTGCCCACCGCGAGGATGAAGTCGCCGTCGGCGCTGGGGAAATCCTGGTAGGGCACGATGTTCGGGTGGGCGTTGCCCAGGCGCTTGGGTGAAGTGCCGGTGGCCAGGTAGTTCATCGCCTGGTTGGCCAGGCAGGCCACCTGCACGTCGAGCAGTGCCACGTCGATGTACTGGCCGGAACCGCTCTGTTCGCGAGCGTTCAGCGCGGCCAGCACGCCGATGGTGGCGTACAGGCCGGTGAGGATATCGGTGAGGGCGACGCCGACCTTCGTGGGGCCGGCACCGTCCTCGCCATCGGGCTTGCCGGTCAGGCTCATCAGCCCGCCGAGCCCCTGGATCATGAAGTCGTAGCCTGCCCGCTTGGCGTAGGGCCCGTTCTGCCCGAAGCCGGTGATGGAGCAGTAGATCAGGCGCGGGTTGAGCGCTTTCAGCGACTCGTAGTCGAGGCCGTAGGCCTTGAGGCCGCCGACCTTGAAGTTCTCCAGCACCACGTCGCATTGCGCCGCCAGCTCGCGCACCAGACGCTGACCCTCGGGCTGGGTGAAGTCCAGGGTCAGCGACTGCTTGTTGCGGTTGGCGCACTGGAAGTAGGCGGCCTCGCGGCTGTCGTTGCCCTCGGCGTCCTTGATATAGGGCGGGCCCCAGTGGCGGGTGTCGTCACCCGAGCCGGGACGCTCGACCTTGATCACCTCGGCGCCGAGATCGGCGAGGATCTGCCCGGCCCAGGGGCCGGCCAGCACGCGGGACAGGTCGAGGACGCGGATTTTCGACAGGGCGGACATAAGCGGAGCCTCAAGCTGCAAGCTTCAAGCGACAAGAGGTGCCGCCCTGGTTGACGGCAGAACGCCTGAAGCTTGGGGAATGTTCGGGGCGTAAGCCGCGAGCCGTGCCGCTTCTTCTTGCGGCTTGAAGCTTGCGGCTTGGCGCTGTCTTTAGAAGAACGCCTGCAGCCCGGTCTGCGCGCGGCCGAGGATCAGCGCGTGGACGTCGTGGGTGCCCTCGTAGGTGTTGACCACTTCGAGGTTGACCAGATGGCGGGCCACGCCGAACTCGTCGCTGATGCCGTTGCCGCCCATCATGTCGCGGGCCATGCGCGCGATATCCAGCGCCTTGCCGCAGCTGTTGCGCTTCATGATCGAGGTGATTTCCACCGCGGCGGTGCCTTCGTCCTTCATCCGCCCCAGGCGCAGGCAGCCCTGCAGGGCCAGGGTGATCTCGGTCTGCATATCGGCCAGCTTCTTCTGGATCAACTGGGTCTGCGCCAGCGGGCGGCCGAACTGGGTGCGGTCCAGGCAGTATTGGCGGGCGGTGTGCCAGCAGAACTCGGCGGCGCCCAAGGCGCCCCAGCTGATGCCGTAACGGGCGGAGTTGAGGCAGGTGAACGGGCCTTTCAGGCCGCGCACCTCGGGGAAGGCGTTCTCTTCCGGGCAGAACACGTTGTCCATGACGATCTCGCCGGTGATCGAGGCGCGCAGGCCGACCTTGCCATGGATCGCCGGGGCGGAGAGGCCTTCCCAGCCTTTTTCCAGGACGAAGCCGCGGATCTCACCGGCATCATCTTTCGCCCAGACCACAAATACATCGGCAATGGGGCTATTGGTGATCCACATCTTGCTGCCGGTCAAACGGTAGCCGCCGTCGACTTTCTTGGCGCGGGTGATCATCGAGCCCGGGTCGGAACCGTGGTTCGGCTCGGTCAGGCCGAAGCAGCCGATGTATTCGCCAGACGCGAGTTTCGGCAGGTACTTCTGCTTGGTCGCCTCATTGCCGAACTCGTAAATCGGCACCATCACCAGCGACGACTGCACGCTCATCATCGAGCGGTAGCCGGAGTCGACGCGCTCCACTTCGCGAGCGATCAGGCCGTAGCACACGTAGTTCAGGCCACTGCCGCCGTAGGCTTCGGGAATGGTGGCGCCGAGCAGGCCGGTCTCGCCCATCTCGCGGAAGATCGCCGGGTCGGTCTTTTCATGGCGGAAGGCCTCCAGCACGCGCGGGGCCAGCTTGTCGGCGGCGAACTGCTGGGCGCTGTCGCGCACCATGCGCTCTTCCTCGGTCAGCTGCTGGTCCAGCAGCAGCGGGTCGATCCAGTTGAAGCTTGCCTTGGCGGCCATGATTGATCCTCGAAACGTGGCAGTGAAGGGCCGGCACGGAACCGGGCAGTGGTGAAAGCCTAGGCCCCTGCACGGCGCGCGGCAAACGAGTATTTCGCACGCTGTTGTGCGAAATACTCACTCCGAGATAGTCTGAAATGACGTTTATTGCCGTTAAGAGTGAGGCGTTGGCATAAATGCGCCGCAAGATTCCCAGCACCGCCGCCCTGGTGGCCTTCGAGTCGGCCGCCCGCCACCAGAGCTTCACCAAGGCCGCCGAGGAGCTGGCGCTGACCCAGAGCGCGGTGTGCCGGCAGATCGCCGGGCTGGAGGAGTTCCTCGGCATCGAGCTGTTCCGCCGCTCGCGGCGTGGGGTGAAGCTGACCGAAGCGGGCCTGGCCTACAGCCGCAAGGTCGCCGCGCAGCTGGACGCGGTGGAGCGCGACACCCTCGCCGCGATGGGCCGCCAGGGCGCGCAGAGCCTGGAACTGGCGGTGGTGCCGACCTTCGCCACCCAGTGGCTGGTGCCGCGCCTCAAGGCGTTCCAGCAGCTGCACCCGGAAGTGACGGTGCACCTGACCAACCGCACCCGCCCCTTCCTGTTCGCCGACACCGCCTTCGATGCCGCCATCTACTTCGGCGACGGCGACTGGTCGGGTACCGAGGCGCACTACCTGATGCCGGAGGAGCCCGTGCCGGTGTGCAGCCCCGAGCTGCTGGCCGGACGCGCGGCCTTCGCCGCCGCCGAACTGGCCGAGCAGCCGCTGCTGCAACAGAGCACCCGGCCCTACGTCTGGCGCCAGTGGTTCGCCGCCCAGGGCCTGAGCGTGCCGCGCGACCTCAGCGGGCCGCGCTACGAGCTGTTCTCCATGCTGGCCCAGGCCGCCGCCCACGGCATGGGCGTGGCGCTGATCCCGCCGTTTCTGATCGAGCGCGAACTGACCGAGGGCCGCCTGGTGCGGGCCCATCCGGCGGCGCTGCTGAGCAGCGACAAGGCCTACCGCCTGATGATTCCCGAGCGCAAGGTCGAGTCCGCCGCCCTGCGCGCCTTCCGCGACTGGCTGCTGCAGGCGGCTCGCGAGTACCGGGCATGAAAAAGCCGGGCATGAGCCCTAATGCTGCTCACTTAGCGGAATCACGGCCACGGCCGGACTTTTCTTGGTTCAGGTCTGCGGCTGTCGTTCTCCCCCTGGGAGAGGGTCGGGGTGAGGGCCAGGCAACGAGTAGGCGATAGTCCCTCCCCCCAGGGAGAGGGGAGCGCGCGACATCCAGGTCATGGTATTGCGCAGAGCCTTTCGCCGCTGGCCAAGTCGGAAAAACGCCGCAGCTCTGTAAAGAAGTCGCGGCGTTTTCTTAAGTGAACAGCATTACGGGCATGAGCCCGGCTTTTTGCACAGCACAACGGATTATGGCGAACCGGCCACCTGGCCCAGGCCCATCCACTGGTCGGTCAGCGAGCGGGTATGACGATCCACTGTGGTCGGCGCGAAGGCACGGCCGGAGGTGCTGGCCAGGGTGTTGCTGCCGCTGTTCATGTCCATCAGCGCGGCGCGCAGGAACTTCCAGCGGGTCTTCAACCTGGCCACCGCGCCGTTGGCCTTGGTGTCCAGCTGGCCAAGCTCGGCGTCGATCTTCGGGACCAGCTGGCGCTCGTCCTGGCCGACATAGTTGTCGGGCTGCTCGCGGGCGATCTCGAAGCTGCCGATATAGGAACGGCTGAGATACTGCACGCCGAGATACTCGACTTTGGCCGGCAGCTCGCCCGCCGGATCGGCGTTCGGCACGGCACGGGCCACGGTCAGCAGTTCGCGCAGGGCCTTGGCCAGATCCTGGGGATATTCCCAGGGCATGTTGTCTTCGTTGGGGCCAAAGGAAACACCCAGGCGTAACTGGGTAACAAGCTTGGTGGTCAGCCCGGGGATCTCCGAACTGGCGCTCATGGCATTCTGGGCGGCGCCCTCCAGATCGGCGATATCCTGCTCCAGGCGGCGCTGGTGCTCATCCTGGAAGCCCTCGCCGCGCAGCAGCAGCAGGCTGCTGGTGGCCCGGCTGGCATACACCTGGACCTGTTCGGCGGCGGTCATGGCGGCGGCCTGGGCAATCGCGGAGAGGCTCGCCATGAGCCCGAGAAGCATATAAAAGCAAAATCGAATCAAAGGATTACGGTTCATCCCCGGTCGCTCCTTATTATTCTTGTCGGCGCGGATTGGTTATGGGCCCGCAGGCCACAGGCGCAGTGGAAACAGCCTACTGCGCTTGTGATAGCAAAGGATGAGCCAAAAGAGTGATTTGCATCGCAATTTTGGCGTCGTGGCGCCGGCGCGGCCGCACTTGTGCTAGCGGCCGCGCCGGCTCGATCAGACCCTGGGCATGAAGTAGATCGCCTCGCCGCGCGCCAGCCCGCTCAGGCTGGCGTGGTCCTTGCCGACTTCGGCCTCTATCGGCTCCTCCTGACTGGCGATCCGCAGGGTGACCCGGGTGATGGCGCCGAGCGGGCGGATATCGCGCACCTCGGCACGCTGATGCCCCGCCACGGCCAGGCGCGACAGCGACACCTCGTGCGGGCGGAACAGCAGCTGCCGGTCACCACCGAGCTGCAGGCGGTTGGCGTCGCCGAGGAAGTGGTAGACGAAGTCGCTGGCCGGCCGCTCGTAGACTTCGGCGGGCGAGCCGACCTGCTCGATCGCGCCCTTGTTCATCACCACGATGCGGTCGGCCACTTCCATGGCCTCTTCCTGGTCGTGGGTGACGAACACCGAGGTCAGGTTGATCTCCTCGTGCAGGCGCGCCAGCCAGCGACGCAGTTCCTTGCGCACCTTGGCATCCAACGCGCCGAACGGCTCGTCGAGCAGCAGCACCTTGGGCCGCACGGCCAGGGCACGGGCCAGGGCGATGCGCTGGCGCTGGCCGCCGGACAGCTGCTCCGGGTAGCGCTCGGCCAGCCAGTCGAGCTGTACCATGCCCAGCAGCTCGTGCACCCGCGCGGCGATCTCGCGCTCGCTCGGCCGCTCGCGCTTGGGCTTCATGCGCAGGCCGAAGGCGACGTTGTCGAACACCGTCATGTGGCGAAATAGCGCGTAGTGCTGGAAGACGAAGCCGACGTTGCGGTCGCGCACGTCGTGGTTGGACACGTCCTCGCCATGGAACTGGATGCTGCCGCTGTCCGGACTCTCCAGGCCGGCGATGATGCGCAGCAGGCTGGTCTTGCCGCAGCCGGAGGGGCCGAGCAGAGCCACCAGCTCGCCGCTGCGGATATCCAGGTTGATGTCGTCGAGGGCGCGGAAGGCGCCGAACTGCTTGCTGACATTACGCACTGCGATGCTCATGGGGTTACTCCTGATCAGCAGACTTGAGTCGGGACAGACGCGCCTCGCTCCACTGCTTGAGCAGCAGGATGACCAGGGCCAGGGCCAGCAGCAGGCTGGCCACGCTGAAGGCGGCGACGTGGTTGTATTCGTTGTAGAGAATCTCGACGTGCAGCGGCAGGGTGTTGGTGTAGCCACGGATATGTCCGGACACCACCGACACCGCGCCGAACTCGCCCATGGCCCGCGCGGCGCACAGCACCACGCCGTAGATCAGGCCCCACTTGATGTTGGGCAGGGTCACGTGCCAGAACATCTGCCAGCCACCCGCGCCGAGCAGGCGCGCGGCCTCCTCCTCCTGGCTGCCCTGCTCCTGCATCAGCGGGATCAGCTCGCGGGCGACGAAGGGCACGGTGACGAACACGGTGGCGAGGACGATGCCGGGCAGGGCGAAGATGATCTGGATATCGCGCTCCTGCAGCCAGCTCCCGAAGAAGCCCTGAGCGCCGAACAGCAGCACGTAGATCAGACCGGCGATCACCGGCGACACCGAGAACGGCAGGTCGATCAGGGTCACCAGCAGGCTCTTGCCGCGGAACTGGTGCTTGCTCACGCACCAGGCGGCGGCCACGCCGAACACCAGGTTGAGCGGCACGGCGATGGCCACTGCGAGCAGGGTCAGTCGCAGCGCGGACAACGCGTCCGGCTCCAGCAACGCGCCGAAGAAGGTGCCCAGGCCGAGCTTGAGCGCCTCGCTCAGCACCACCAGCAGCGGCAGCAGGAGAAACAGGGCGAACACCAGCCAGGCGCCGGCGATCAGCGCTCGGCGGCCGTTGGCGTTGCCGCGGCGGGCGGCGTTGACCTGGGCCGCGGCCGACAGGGTCAGGGAACTCATGTGGGCCTCCTCAGGGGCGCTCGATGCGGCGCTGCAGCAGGTTGATCAGCAGCAGCAGGGTGAAGGACACCAGCAGCATCAGCACGCCGATGGTGGTGGCGCCGTGGTAGTCGTACTGGTCGAGCTTGACCATGATCAGCAGCGGCAGGATCTCGGTCTTCATCGGCATGTTGCCGGCGATGAAGATCACCGAGCCGTACTCGCCGACGCCACGGGCGAAGGCCAGGGCGAAGCCGGTCAGCCAGGCCGGCAGCAGGGCCGGCAGCAGCACATGGCGGAACACCTGCAGCGGCTTGGCGCCCAGGCAGGCGGCGGCCTCCTCCACTTCACGCGGGATATCGGCCAGCACCGGCTGCAGGGTGCGCACGACGAAGGGCAGGGTGACGAAGGTCAGCGCCAGGGTGATGCCGATCGGGGTGTAGGCGATCTTCAGGCCCAGCGCCGTGGCGAACTGGCCGACCGAGCCGGCCGGTGCGTACAACGCGGTGAGGGCGATGCCGGCGACAGCCGTGGGCAGGGCGAACGGCAGGTCGATCATGGCGTCGATCAGCTTGCGCCCGGGAAACGGGTAGCGCACCAGCACCCAGGCCAGCAGGGTGCCGATCAGCCCATTGAGCACGGCGGCGGCCAGCGCGGTGGCGAAGCTCAGCTTCAGCGCGGCGAGCACCCGCGGCGCGCTGACGATGGCCCAGATCTGCTCCCAGCTGAGCTGGGCGGCGTGGATGAACAGGGCGCCCAGGGGAATCAGCACCAACAAGCTGAGGTACACCAGGGTGTAGCCCAGGGTCAGCCCGAAGCCGGGTATGACGGGGGAAATGCGGCGAGACATGGGACCTCGGCTTAGGCTGCAAGCGACAAGTCGATGCCACCCGCGACGAGCCCGCTTGCAGCTTGGGGCTCGTCGCTCGTGGCCGTTCTTAGTGCGCCAGGTAGATCCGGTCGAAGATGCCGCCATCGTCGAAGAACTTCGGCTGGGCGGTCTTCCAGCCGCCGAAGTCCTGGTCGATGCTCACCAGCTTCAGCTCTGGGAACTGTCCGGCGAACTCGGCGGCGACCTTCGCGTCACGCGGTCGGTAGTAATTCTTGGCGGCGATGCGCTGGCCTTCCTCGCTGTACAGATACTGCAGGTAGGCGCTGGCCACCTCGCGGGTGCCCTTCTTGTCGACGTTCTTGTCGACCACGGCCACCGGCGGCTCGGCGAGAATGGACAGCGAGGGCGCGACTATCTCGAACTGCTCGCCACCCTGTTCCTTGAGGGCCAGGAAGGCTTCGTTCTCCCAGGCCAGCAGCACGTCGCCGATCTGGTTGTTGACGAAGGTGATGGTCGAGCCACGGGCGCCGGTGTCCAGCACCGGCACATGCTGGTACAGCTGCTTCACGTACTCCTCGGCCTTGGCCTCGCTGCCGTACTGCCGCTGCGCCCAGGCCCAGGCGGCGAGGAAGTTCCAGCGCGCGCCGCCGCTGGTCTTCGGATTGGGGGTGATGACTTCCACGCCGTCCCGGGTCAGGTCGGCCCAGTCCTGGATGCCCTTGGGGTTGCCCTTGCGCACCAGGAACACGATGGTCGAGGTGTAGGGCGTGCTGGCGTGTGGCAGGCGGCTCTGCCAGTCCGCGGGGATCAGCTTGCCGAGCCTGTTCAGCTCGTCGATATCGCCGGCCAGGGCCAGGGTCACCACGTCGGCGCGCAGGCCGTCGATCACCGCGCGCGCCTGTTTGCCCGAGCCGCCGTGGGATTGCTGGATGGTCAGCGCCTCGTGGCCCTGGCGCTGCCAGTGCTGGTTGAAGGCGGCGTTGAACTCGTTGTACAGCTCGCGGGTCGGGTCGTAGGAGACGTTGAGGATGGCCGTGGCGGCGAAGGCCGGGCTGGCGAACAGGGCGCCGGCGAGGGTGGCCAGGGCGAAGGTGCGGATAGACATGGTGAGGCTCCTGGGGATGCGGTAGTGGCGTGGCATTGGCGCAGCGTGTTGTCGGTTGTGCTCACGCCCTCCGGTGATCCGGTCGGGCCTGGGGTGTCAGGGTTGTTTGGGCGGCGGCGGCAGGCGGAATTTTTCCTTGCGCTCGATCTGCACCACCTGGCCGTTGTGCACGGTGATCTCCACCGAGCCGAAGCGCAGGCCCTGCAGGACGGCCTGAATCTCGCTCAGGATGCCGGCTTCGGCCTGGGCCGCCACGCCGCTGGGGGTGGTACTCATGCTCTGCTCCTCGACATGGGCCCGGTGGTGGGCGTGGAGCGGATATTAGGGGCGGCCCTTATATTCTTTGAAAGAATATTTATCGATTTATATATTCCATAAAGATCTATACATGCTCGTCCCCTCCGTCGCACGGGGCCGGCGGCCGGCGCTATCCTGACCATGCGGTCCGATTCCATGCCGTCCATCACATCTCGGCCCTGCGCCGGTCGCCGCAGGACCGGGCCAGGCATAGCCTGTAGCCATGTCTGCCGCGAGGTGGCCGCCATGGCCGACGAGCAAAGCCCCAGCGATGTGGAAACCCTGACCCTCGCCCTGCTGCATAGCCGTGGCGAAGTGGAACGCCTGCACGAGCGCGAACGCCTGGTGAACAGCCTGCTGGGCAGCCTCAACGTGGTGCTCTGGGCGCTGGACTGGACGGCGCACAAGGTGGTGTACGTCAGCCCCGCCTACGAGCGCATCTTCGGCCGCAGCGCCGCCCTGCTGCTGGCCGGCTACGACCAGTGGCTCGACAGCATCTACCCGGACGACATGGAGTACGCCGTGCAGAGCCTGCAGTCGGTGCATCAGCTGGGCTCGGTGGAGCAGCGCGAGTACCGCATCGTCCGCGGCGATGGCGAAGTGCGCTGGCTCAGCGACAAGTGCTTTCTCAGCTCGCCGCGCCTGCTCGGCGGGCAGAGCCTGGTCGTCGGCATCGCCGAGGACATCACCGAGAAGAAGGCCCTGCAGAGCGAGTTGCAGCGCCTGGCCACCCGCGACGTGCTGACCGGCGCCAGCAATCGCCGGCACTTCTTCGAGCAGGCGCAGGCGCGGCTCCTGGCGGCGCAGAGCGAAGGCCAGCCGCTGGCCTTCCTGCTGCTGGACATCGACGACTTCAAGAAGATCAACGACGCTCACGGCCACCAGATGGGCGACCGCGTGCTGCAGCGCGTGGCCCACTGCGGCGCCTACGTGCTGCGCCGCGACGACCTGTTCGGGCGCATCGGCGGCGAGGAGTTCGCCGCCCTCTTCCCCGACTGCGACCTGCAGCAGGCCCGCCAGGTCGCCGAGCGCCTGCAGCGCGAGGTGCAGCGGCTGCGCTTCGACGTCGAGGCCGGCAGCTTCGCCGTGAGCATCAGCCAGGGCATCACCGAACTGCGCGCCGGCGATGCGCTGGACGATCTCTACGCCCGCGCCGACGCGGCCATGTACCAGGCCAAGCGCGCGGGCAAGGACTGCATAGTGCTCGGCTGACCCCCGCGCGCCTGCCGGACCTCAACTGCGGAAGTGGCCCATGAAGCGCAGGCTGTGGATCGCCTCCATGTAGGGCGCGAAACGGGGGTCGCCGGCGGCGAAGGCGGTCGCCGCCGCCTGGGCGTTCTCCAGGCTGTCCCAGCGCGCGATGTCGGCGAACACGCGGTCGTCCGCCAGCGGCGAATAGGTCTGCAGTTCGAGCAGGCCGGGGAAATCCCGCAACGCCTGACGCAACCCCGCCCGTAACGCCGGCATCTCGGCCTCGTAGCCCGGCTTGACCTCGAACAGTGCGACTTCCAGTACCTCGGTGGCTTGCATGGTGATGCTCCTTGCTGTGGGAGCCGTCATCCTCGCCGAGGCTGCTGACAGCGTGCTGTCACTGCTCGGCGGCCCGCTGCCAGGCCAGGGCCTGGTGCCGCAGGTAGCGCTGCAGGTCGACACCCGCCGGCAGGGGCACCGGGTCCGGCACCCGCTGCAGGTGCTGGATGCGATCCAGGCGGAAGTCGCGATAGTCCTCGCGCAGCAGGCACCAGCCGCCCACCGTCCACTTGCCGCCCCAGTAGAACAGGCCGAGCGGCCGCAGCAGGCGCTCCGAGGCGCGCTGCTGGCCATCCAGGTAGTGCAGCCGCACCGCCTGGGCATGACGGATGGCGTCGTGCAGGGCGTCCCAGTGGCGCGTCGGCGTCTGGGTATCAGCCAGCAGCGGCGCCCGTAGCGGCGCCGAGGCGGGATCGGGCATGGCCGGCAGCGCGGCCCCCAGCTTGGCCAGCAGCGAGCGCGCCGCCGCGGCCAGCGCGGGGCCGGTGCTGCGGGTCAGCAGTTCGGTGCCGAGCAGCAGCGCGGCCAGCTCGTCCTCGTCGAGGCTCAAGGGCGGCAGCTCGAAGCCCGGGCGCAGGGCGTAGCCGCGGCCCGGCTCGCCATACAGGGGCACGCCGCTCAGGGACAGGTCATCGATATAGCGGTAGACGCTGCGCACCGAGACGCCGAGGCGTTCGGCCAGGCGCTGGGCGCTGATGGGCTGATGGACGCGGATCAGGTTGACCAGCTGGAACAGCCTGTCGGCCTTGCGCATGCCTCAGCCCTCCGCCGCCAGGGCGCGCAACAGCTGCGCGCTGGCCGCGTCGGCCGGGAAGAAGGTCTCCAGGGCCAGCTCGGCCAGGGTCACGTCGTTGGGCGTGCCGAACACCGTGATGGTGCTGATCAGGCTGAGCACGCCCCGCTCGGTGCGGAACTGCAGCGGCATCAGCACGCTCTCCGCCACCGCCTCGACGCGCTCGGCGGGGGCCGGATAGCCCAGCAACTCCTCCTGCAGCGCCAGCAGTTGCGGGTCGCCACTGCGGCCGATGTCGTGCTGCAGGCGCATCAGCAGGTAGGCGCGCCACTGCGCCAGGTTGACGATGCGCGGCGCCAGGCCGTCGGGATGCAAGGAGACGCGCAGCACATTGAGCGGCGGGCCGAGCAGCTCGGCCGGCAGACCGACGAGGAAAGGCGCCACCGCGGCGTTGGCCGCCAGCAGATTCCACTGCCGGTCGATGGTCAGCGCCGGGTAGGGTTCATGGGCCTTGAGCAACTGCTCGATGGCGGCGCGGGCGGCGGCCAGTGCCGGATCGTCCAGGCCATGCTGGCTGTACAGCGGCGCGTAGCCGGCGGCGGTGAGCAGACGGTTGCGCTCGCGCAGGGGAATATCCAGGCGCTCGGCCAGGTGCAGCAGCATGTCGCGGCTGGGCTGGGCTCTGCCGGTCTCGACGAAGCTCAGATGGCGCGTGGAGATATCCGCCTCGCAGGCGAGATCGAGCTGGCTCAGGCGGCGGCGTTGGCGCCACTGGCGCAGCAGGGCCCCGACGGGGTGATTGAGAGTATTCATGCTGGCGGACGATAGCCCAGGGCCGTCATCGCGACCATTACCTGGCAGGTAATCGACGCACCACAGGCGGCGAAGGAACCCTATGGCCAGGCGCCAACCCGGCGCCCTCATCGGAGGATTCGCCATGCATACCCTGAACGCTTCCCCCCTGCTGCGCCGTGCCCTGTTCGCCGATGGCCTGCTCGGCCTGGTCAGCGGCTCCCTGTTGGTACTGGCCAGCGCCTGGCTCGCCGAGTTGCTGGCCATGCCGCGCGAGTTGCTGCTCGGCAGCGGCCTGGCTCTGCTGCCACTCGGCGCCTTCCTGCTCTGGCTGAGCAGCGGCGAGACGGTCAACCGCCTGCTGGTGTGGGCCGTTCTGGCGATCAACGCGCTGTGGGTGGTGGACAGCCTGCTGCTCCTGCTCGCCGGCTGGATCGCGCCCAACCCGCTCGGCCAGGCGTTCGTCATCGGCCAGGCGCTGACGGTGCTGCTGTTCGTGGAGCTGGAGTGGCTGGGACTGCAGCGCTCCGAGGCGCTACCGGCCTGACCCGGCCGACAGCCGCTCGGCCGGCCGCCGCCGGCCGATCCAGCAAAAAAAGAATAAGCAAATAAATTCTTATTCCTTAACTTGCGAAACACCGCCCCCTAGACTGGCCTCTCATCCCTTCCAGGAGGCAGCCCATGGCCAGCCAGACCACCCACTACCTGATCCTGCCGGGCTGGCAGGGCTCTCCGCAGGAGCACTGGCAGAGCCACTGGCAGCGCAGCCTGCCGAATGCCGGCCGGGTCGAACAGGCGAACTGGGAGCGCCCCGAGCCGCGGGCCTGGGTCGCCGCCCTGCAGCGCGAGGTGGCGGCCGCCCGCGGGCCGCTGATTCTGGTGGCGCACAGTCTGGGCTGCGTGACCCTGGCGCGTTGGGCAGCGCAGGCGCCGCAGGCCGCGCTGCTCAAGGTACGCGGCGCCCTGCTGGTGGCGCCGGCCGATGTCGAGCGGGACAACTGCCCCGAGGCCCTGCGCGGCTTCGCCCCCATCGCGCGCCAGCCCCTGCCGTTCCCCAGCCTGCTGGTGGGCTCCGACAGCGATCCCGCCGCCAGCGCCGAGCGTGCCCTGCAGCTGGCCCGCGACTGGGGCAGCGAGGCGGTCATCCTGCCCGGCGCCGGGCATATCAACGTGAAGTCCGGGCATCGCCGCTGGGAGCAGGGCTTCGCCTACCTGTACCGCCTGCAGCGGCGGATCGAGCGCCAGCGGCTGCAACGCGCCTGAAGTCAACCGCGCTGCAGCGAGGAGGCCGCCAGACCCAACCCCAGCGCCACCAGCACGCCACCGATGGCGCGCTCGATCAGATGGCGGCAACGGCCGACGAAGCCGCGCGCGGCCTCCGAGGACAAGCCGTAGGCCACCAGGGCGAACCAGAACAGGTGGGCCGCGGCCATGAACAGGCCATAGCCGAGCTGAGTCAGGGTCGCGGTGTCCGGGCCGATCACCTGGGTGAACAGGGCGACCACGAACAGCGTGGTCTTGGGGTTCAGCGCATTGGTCAGGAAGCCGATCCGCAGCGCCTGCCAGTCGCTCAGCCGGGGCGCGGCCACGACCTGCTGCGGGTCCTGCCTGCGGCTGCGCAGCATGCCGATGCCGAGCCAGATCAGGTAGGCGGCGCCGACGAACTTGACCAGGTTGAACAGCAGGATCGACTGAGAGATCAGCAGGCCGATGCCGAGCATCGAGTAGCCGACGTGGACCAGCACACCGAGGCCGATGCCCAGCGCCGTGAGCAGCCCGGCGCGGCGCGAGAGGAACATGCTGTTGCGGCTGACCATGGCGAAGTCGGCGCCGGGGCTGATCACGGCGAGCAGGGTGATGGTGACGACCGAGACGAGTTCGAGCATGGCGCAGTCCTTCTGCCGGGCGGGCCGCTCAAGATGGCGGCAGAACCGCCGCCACGCAAGTGCCGCGCTCGGCCGGGCGTCGAGGGCGTGGGGCTGCTCCAAGGATTGAGCGAGGATGCCGGCCATGGCGCATATGTGAAATGCCGCGCATTATAGATAGAAGGGCGAGCAGCGCATTCTCGTCTAAAGGCGTACTGGCATTCTCCCGACTCATCCGGATAATGCCAAAGAGGCCCGACAATGGGCCGGCTCTTTCTTCCCCGCGAGGCAATTCCTTTCATGTGGTACAACGGCTTTCTCGACCTGTCGCCCTGGCAGTTGGTGGCGGTCACCCTAGTGCTGACCCATATCACCATCGTCAGCGTCACCGTCTACCTGCACCGCTACTCCGCGCACCGCGCGCTGGAACTGCACCCCGCGCTCAAGCATTTCTTCCGTCTCTGGTTGTGGCTGAGCACCGGCCAGAACACCCGCGAGTGGACCGCCATCCACCGCAAGCACCACGCCAAGTGCGAGACCGTGGACGACCCCCACAGCCCGGTGGTCAAGGGCCTGGGCACCGTGCTGCGCAAGGGCGCCGAGCTGTACCAGGAAGAAGCGAAGAACCAGGAGACCCTGCGCATCTACGGCAAGAACTGCCCGGACGACTGGCTCGAGCGCAACGTCTACAGCCGCTACCCGATCGGCGGCGTGACCCTGATGGCGATCATCGACCTGGCCCTGTTCGGCGTGCTCGGCATGACCGTGTGGGCGGTGCAGATGATGTGGATTCCGGTATGGGCGGCGGGCGTGATCAACGGCCTCGGCCATGCCGTCGGCTACCGCAACTTCGAGTGCCGCGACGCCGCCACCAACCTGCTGCCCTGGGGCATCCTGATCGGCGGCGAGGAACTGCACAACAACCACCATACCTACCCGAACAGCGCCAAGCTGTCGGTGAAGAAGTGGGAGTTCGACCTGGGCTGGGCCTGGATCCAGCTGTTCAGCTTCCTGCGCCTGGCCAAGGTGCAGCGCGTGGCGCCCATCGCCCACCGTGTCGAGGGCAAGCGCAGCCTGGACATGGACACCGCCATGGCCATCCTCAACAACCGCTTCCAGATCATGGCGCAGTACCGCAAGCTGGTGATCAAGCCGCTGGTGCAACAGGAGCTGGCCAAGGCCGACGCCTCGGTGCGCCACCTGTTCCGCCGCGCCAAGCGCCTGCTGGCGCGCGAGACCAGCCTGCTGGACGAACAGCACCAGGCCCGCATCAGCGAACTGCTGGCGCAGAGTCAGGCGCTCAAGGTGATCTACGAGAAGCGCATCGCCCTGCAGCAGATCTGGGTCAGGACCAGCAGCAACGGCCACGACATGCTCGAGGCGATCAAGCAGTGGGTGCACGAGGCCGAGGCCAGCGGCATCCAGTCCCTGCGCGAGTTCGCCGAGCAGCTCAAGACCTACTCGCTGCGCCCGGCCACGGCCTGACCGATATCCGGCCCAAAGCAAAAGGCCCCGGGGCATATGCCTCGGGGCCTTTTCATTTATGGCGCATCCGGCGGGATTCGAACCCACGACCCCTGCCTTCGGAGTCCTAAAAGTCACCCTTTACGATCAAGAGGTTAGCGCGGAGTAGCTGCAAAATCAAAGAGTTGTATTAGCTAACGATCGCTAGATATCACCGAGAAAGTCTGGCTGAGTGTGGCAAAAATGTGGCAACCCTGGCCGCTAGTATTGAGCCTGAAAACTCACAGCACTGATCAAGAAGGGGCTGCGTCCAGAATACATCTGAAGCCCATGATGTACTTAGAGGCAGTTATTTCAGCCGAATTTGAATCCCCCCTCCCAGTAACCCGCCAAACCCCAAGCTCTGGGTGGTTTAAGCATTGGAACAGGCATAGAAAGAAAAATATCTTAGGTCCAAATGGCAGAAGCACAGGGTTCGAGTGTTTTGTTAATGCACTAATGACGAGCTCAAGCTGGCCATATGTAAATTCAGGATCATCAACATCATACTCAATCAAGCGAGTTTCTTCGGTCTTGCTAATTAAGTTATGGTTATTTTTATTAACTTGCTCTAGGAACTCGGGAATTGGAGATCTAGGTATAAAAACCCACTGATCACACGGCTCGAAATACTCAGATGCTCCTTCCGCTTTATCTGGCTCATATCCCAAGCCAAGTATCAAGCTGGTAGGCTTAGTTTCTGGAGTCGCCCACCCTGCAAGCCTCCCATGAACCGGCTCAATACTTTCATTGGCGAGCCTATTTTCAACAGGAAAGGTAAACTCTGCCAGAGAATATAAGGTTATAAGCTCCACCCTACTATTCGGAGAGTCAAACGCCATGACAGAAAATATATTCGCCATGAGCGTTCTAGACATACAAGATATATCTAGGACGACTTTGACTTCAGCCCCCTGCTTTGAGATTAAATCCAGCAAGATATCCGAAACTCTCTCACTGTCGTCAACCTTTACGACATTTTTGCAGCTCACCGGTAAGTCGCTAATATCATCAATTCCATCACTACGAACTATCAAGACATTACCTGCAACCACTCTAAGGCTCCTAAGCACATTAGTAGCGCGCGCCTCTAGGCAGTTACAAACGATAAATAAATCACACTCTAAATCCTGTTCCTGCGCCGGAGTGAATTTCTCAAGTTTAGATAGATTCATATGGCACCTAAAACAGATCTAGTTGATCTTTCTTTTCTAGTGGGCGGTGAGTTTTCTTAGGGCTGGGTGCTGGACTAGCCTTAACCGGCTCCAGCTTGATCTCAAATTTTTTACCACTTAGGGCACTATGCATTTTCACGTCGCGCCCAGCTCTAAGAGGAAGGAAAAATTCCGGTGCTAACCTATAGCATATTCTAACAACTCGCCCTTCCAAAGCTGCAGTACCGGGGATAAAAGCGGACTCTTTTGAGGCATCGTCATCCACTAAAACAAGTGCACCCAGGTGGATGCAAATTGATATAAGCTCCCCGAATTTCTCAACTGACTGCTTATCAATACTGAACGCCAACGCTGGATCCGGCGAAAACCCATTCTGATATATTTTTTGTCGAATATGTTGCGCCAACTCATTTAGAAAATCATATGGAGTTAGCGACAAATCGCTTTCAGACTGCCCTACGGGGTAAACCCTGAGCATTGATATAAATCGGTCTTTGAATGAGGATATAGCATCAGCCTGCACCCCCTGAGCATCAACGCCCTGGCCTTTAGTTCTAGCACCCATAGCTAGGTTCTCAGCCAAATTTAAAATCCAGCGAGGATTACCCTCAGTAAGATCCAATATATTTGGATACCTAAAGTATGGCTGATAACTTATTTTTGACCTGTACTTATGCCCATCAGGCGACCAACTTTTTATTACATGATTTCTCAAATAAACCAGAGGCGTAATTTTTCGCACAAGCGTGCCGCGCTCGGTGTTGTCCGAGGTGGGCAGACTCTCAATATCTATACCCTTCCCCATAATATACTCTTGGAATGAAGAGTCTTTATTCGCAAGCTCCTGAAAAAGCTTCTTTCGCTGCTCTAGAGATATTTTATTGGTCTCACCAGTAGCCTGGCCACCTTGATCCTCTTCACTCGTTCCAGACCAGCCTAAAACATCATTAAGCTCAAGATCAGAATCTATGAGGCCACGTTTTTTGAGTGCTTGCGTGAGAAGAAGAGTAGAGAAAGCCCGAGTGTCTTCCTTTTTGGCATTCCAAAGTGTCAGCGGTGAAAAGTCATTTCCTTGCGTTGGATCACTTTCTTCATTGCTTGCGAGTATATTTGATCCTGCCCCCGTTGGGCTTAACGCATACTTGAATACTAGATTACTTGAAGTAGATCTTAGTGGCGCAAGAATCCTGGTTAGGAGATCGGCCGGAATGATTTCAAGCTCATCAACAAGAAGCGCCCATTTTTGATCTTCAACACCCAGCTGATCATTGATGGTTTCGATTGCCAACGTAAGTGAATTTAGCCAACTCAGCCCGATAAAAGGGTAATCAGTGCATACAGATGTTATATCTCGAGAGGCGAGCTCAGAGCATATTTTAGGTATTTCAGACTGCTGCACTCTTAATGCGTGTTTTAGAGCCGAAAATGAAGGAGTCGACTGAGCCTTCCATATGTCAGAAAAACTTCTAGCAAGCAGCGACTCAGATGTTCGATCAAGAGACTCAACTGATGTGCCAAAAGGCTTTAACACCTTGAGCTGTATAGATTTTTGTACAGCCTCGACAAAGGATAAGTTTACAAAATTGCTAAATGCACTTTCGTGTATTAAGACTCTCTTCTGCGGATCACTTATTCCTTTTGTAATCAGCTCCAGCTGCTTTGCCCATCGAACGTCAGCCGCCACAAATATTCCAACAAACTTAACTAGATCAGCGCTTTCAGCGCTGTCTTTTGAGTACCAACTAGCCAGCGCGGGCGTCTGCAGCATCTTCAAGAGTGTGGTTTTACCGCTTCCACGCGGCCCAACAAGAATGCAGTTATTGAATTCAAGTATTTCGCTAAATTGGGGAGGTGGAATGAAATCCTTGGCAACCTCAGCCGAGGACTTATGCCGCGCATTAAAGGTATCATTTTGGAGAGAGTTATAGCTCATTGGTCTATCCATAGATCTTGTGGAAACCACACCCCCTCCATCGGCGAGCGCTTGATACCGCACTCATCTAACTTCTTATGCAAGATCTGAATTTCTTTGGGCATGAGAAATTTCAGAGCACTTATAGAGTCTTGCAGCTCTTTCCAGTTCATTACCTGGGAAGGACTCGCCTCTATTGCTTCTTTTATTGCCCTTGCCAGCACAGTTGCCCGTGCCGGGCTAGACGGATTGAAACCACATCCATGAGGAAGGCCATGGGCGACGTCACTACAAACATTCCAAGAGCTGCTATCCCAATATATCGACTCAAATTGACCTTTCAGGCGATTATCAGAATCTTTATTCTCTATGCTTAGCTCAACAATATAGAATTGATTCTTTGTTTGATTTGCAAGCTCTGCTGTTAGTAGAGCGCCAAAGCTGGCCGCCCCAAGTATTATTGGAGAATACTCCGTGCTACCTGACTTTGTTAGTCGAAAAAGATGCTTATGCCCATGGATTACAAGCCAATCTTCCCCAGTCTCCTCAAGAGCCTGAAGTAAAAGATCGCCGTTGTACATCGGCGTCCTACCTAAATCAACGTTAAAATCTTCGTGATTTGATGGCGGATGGTGCAGCACAACGATCCGATACAGGTAACTTTTTGACAACCCCTTCAAGCCTTCTCGTAACTCAGCCAAAGCAGCCTGTCCGATTCGGCCTCGCTCATACTCATTAGGGAGAAGTGAGTTATGGTAGTGACAGCTATTTATAATCACTACCACCCAATTATCACCATGAGCTATTTGATAGCCTCGCCCCCAATAGACCCATTTCTTATCAGGAGAGTCAAAGCAGGCAGGATAATTGTTGGTCTCGATAAGGTGCTCAAAAGGCTGAATCGCAATTTCAGCATTACCAGATATGGAGTGCTCTTTAGCAGCCCTTGATATTATTTCGTGATTGCCCGTAGCAGCAATTAAATGCTTCGCCCCTAACTTTTGCTTAAGTTTATTAAGATCATCCCAACCGCGCACAAAGGATTTTGTGCAAGCACCGGTTGTTATGTCTCCCGGACAAATTAGCAAATCTGCTTTAGGGCTAATGGCAGGATCGGGACTATCGAGATAATGAAATAGCGAGTCCATAGGATCAATTTTTGATCCGTGGATACACACCTGAGGAGATATCCTTCCAGACTCATCGGATGTGTAATGAAGATCTGTCGCTATTGCTATTCTAAGTGGAATAGTCACAAATAATTCCATTTAGTAATTTGTGATAATAACTTCCGGCACCCTTTTACGGCCCTTTGCGAAGCCAGATACGCTTCTCTCTACAGATATTTCGCTTACATTCCAACCTGAAAAGCTGGATTTTATAATCGGGATGCTAGCATACGACAACAATATCTTAGCCCCCCTTTCTGACGCTGCTTCAAGAGATAAGCTCAATCTTTTAATGTCATCCTCTTTGAATGAGCATGGGCCATACTCACCCCGATCTCTTGACTCTGTGCCGGCATATGGAGGGTCAAGGTAAATAAAATCTCCAGCCACAGCTTTTCCAATAATCTTTTCGAAATCGGAATTTACAAATTCTGTATGCTTTATTTTCCTAGAGAAGTCCATTATCTCCTCTTGACTGGGAACTTCCGTCAGCTTACTTCCGAACGGAACATTAAATTTCCCAGCCTTATTTGTCCTATAAACACCATTAAAGCAATGCCTATTGAGAAAGAAAAATCTAATGGCTTTTTCTAAGTCATCGAGGGCGCCAGCATCAAGCTCGCGCATTCTGTAATATTCTTCTTTTTCCCGAGGGATACTGTGAATCCCCCGAGACACTTTGAGCGGACGTTTTTTGACTTGCTTGTAGAAATTTATAAGCTCTGCATTTATATCTGCCATTACTGCTCGTTGAGGGGAAAGCTTTAGAAATAAGCTCATCGACCCACAGAAAGGCTCAATATACCGCTCATAGCTACTGGGACTGTGTGACGCCAAGACATTTAGCAAGCGCGTCTTGCTTCCCGCCCACCGAATTAATGGTCTATTTTTTAGTTTCACAGCAACTCTTTTTTCAAGACCCAAACAGGGGCAACTAGATTTTGCCGAATATTTCCTGCCGTCACAATCAAACAAAAAGGCTAGCCTAAGCACGCCTTTTCTTCCTCGGCCTTGGAACACCCTTACCTGCTGGCAATTTAACAGCCCGACTCAGCAAGCGGAAAGCTAAGCCATCCTACTGGAAAGGCTGCTCAGGCAGCAGGGCGTCCTACAACGGGCTTGGGCCTGACGATAGCCTTGGCAAAGGCGGCCATGGCCTAATCCTGGCACTGCACGACGTCTCTTTGGCGCAGACTCAGACCCCGATCCGCTTGATCCAAGGGTTGTGCGATCCGTCCGCATAGGTGCCATCTTCACGACGCTCATGGTATTCGAGTGCACTCAGCAGATAGGCCTCTTCATCGGGAGCCAGGCGGCGGGAACGTTCGTCGTTGTAGCTGGGTCGGCTGACCATCCGCACGGGTTGTCAGCCAGGTGGATGCCCCACTCACGCCGCGCAACCTCAAGCACGCATTGAAACAGCGCGAGCTCGCGTTTGACTGTGTTGCCCTTGCGAATCTTCAAGCGCTCGTCGCGGTAGCGAGCGAAATCGGAAGAGGTGAGGGTAGCGACAATGCGGCCAGCCAGCGGATGCCGTTTGAGGGCCTCGAGGCGTTTGATCTCTGAGTAGGCGCCCTTGTGCTTGGGGGCCACCTCGGCGATGTAGCGATCGATGAGTTCGCTGAATAGCGTGCGCTCTGCTTCGGCTCGGGAGACGAAGACGCCACGGTCCATTTCGCTTTCGATCATGCGCGCCCAGGCTTGGGCATCGGCTTTGGTTTCGAAGGTCTTGCGCTGAGCTGGATAGCCCTTGCGGCGGATCTGCACTTCCCACTGATACTCGCCGCGATTCCTGATCGTTGCCATTCCTACCATCCACGCCACATCAACTGTGGCAAATTTGTGGCAAAAACGACTTTCAGGCCTAGGACAGGTTTTCGTCAGGAGCGCATCCCTTTGATCTCAAAGGGAAAAGGATGGCGCATCCGGCGGGATTCGAACCCACGACCCCTGCCTTCGGAGGGCAGTACTCTATCCAGCTGAGCTACGGATGCGTTGCGGGCGCAATAATACGCATCCGACCAGCGCGCGTCCATGCGGGCCGTCGCGCAAAGCTCGCACCCCGCATTCGGCCGGTAGCGCGACCTAGGACATATGGCGATCGCCCCCGGGGCTCGCCGCGGACCGGGCCACGGGCCCAGCGGAAGCGGCCGCCGGGCCGGGCGAAGCCCCGGCCCGTGCAACGGCAGCCCGAGCAGCTAGGCTGTAGCGTGAGGCGAACGGCACTACAGCCAGCGTTGCGAATATCGAACAGGATAACGATGCTGCCGCCGCGCCCGCCCAAGCCCCGCCAATTCGCGCTCGCCCGCATTGCCGTGGGATATAAGGAAAAATGCCCGGAGCAAATGATGGTTCCCCCTTTTTTGCTATTTTGTTGATTTTATCGAACAAGGCTCTTGCCCTTTGCGCGACTCGGCCCTAGGATTCGTTTGACATTTCAAACGCACCGCCCGCCCCTTTGGCGGGCGAACTTTATGCCCTTACTGCCTTGCCTCCGTGGTGGCGCGTACAGGAGAACGCCATGCAACTGAAAGACGCCCAGCTGTTCCGCCAGCAAGCCTATATCGACGGCCAGTGGCTGGACGCCGACAGCGGCCAGACCATCGCCGTGAACAACCCGGCCACCGGCGAGATCCTCGGCAGCGTGCCGAAGATGGGCCGCGCCGAGACCCGCCGCGCCATCGAGGCCGCCGAGCGCGCCCTGCCGGCCTGGCGTGCGCTGACCGCCAAGGAGCGCGCGGGCAAGCTGCGCAAGTGGTTCGAGCTGATCATGGCCAACCAGGACGACCTCGGCCGCCTGATGACCCTGGAGCAGGGCAAGCCGCTGGCCGAGGCCAAGGGCGAGATCGCCTACGCCGCCTCCTTCATCGAGTGGTTCGCCGAGGAAGCCAAGCGCATCTATGGCGACACCATCCCCGGCCACCAGCCGGACAAGCGCATCATCGTGATCAAGCAGCCGATCGGTGTGACTGCGGCCATCACCCCGTGGAACTTCCCGGCGGCGATGATCACCCGCAAGGCCGGCCCGGCCCTGGCCGCCGGCTGCACCATGGTGCTCAAGCCGGCCAGCCAGACCCCGTACTCCGCCCTGGCCCTGGCCGAGCTGGCCCACCGCGCGGGCATCCCGGCCGGCGTGTTCAGCGTGGTCACCGGCAGCGCCGGCGAAGTCGGCGGCGAGCTGACCAGCAACCCGATCGTGCGCAAGCTGACCTTCACCGGCTCCACCGAGATCGGTCGCCAGCTGATGGCCGAGTGCGCCCACGACATCAAGAAGGTGTCCCTGGAGCTGGGCGGCAACGCGCCCTTTATCGTGTTCGACGACGCCGACCTGGATGCCGCCGTGGAAGGCGCGCTGATCTCCAAGTACCGCAACAACGGCCAGACCTGCGTGTGCGCCAACCGCCTGTACGTGCAGGACGGCGTGTACGACGCCTTCGTCGACAAGCTCAAGGCCGCCGTGGCCAAGCTGAATATCGGCAACGGCCTGGAAGAGGGCATCACCACCGGCCCGCTGATCGACAACAAGGCCGTGGCCAAGGTCGAGGAGCACATCGCCGACGCCGTGAGCAAGGGCGCCAAGCTGGCCGCCGGCGGCAAGCCGCACGCCCTGGGCGGCAGCTTCTTCGAGCCGACCATCCTGATCGACGTGCCGCACAACGCCGCCGTGGCCAAGGAAGAGACCTTCGGCCCGCTGGCGCCGGTGTTCCGCTTCAAGGACGAGGCCGAAGTGATCCGCCTGGCCAACGACACCGAGTTCGGCCTGGCCTCCTACTTCTACGCCCGCGACCTGGGCCGCGTGTTCCGCGTGGCCGAGGCCCTGGAGTACGGCATGGTGGGTATCAACACCGGCCTGATCTCCACCGAGGTGGCACCCTTCGGCGGCGTGAAAGCCTCCGGCCTGGGCCGCGAAGGCTCCAAGTACGGCATCGAGGACTACCTCGAGATCAAATACATGTGCCTGGGTGGGGTATAACCACGCGGCAGTGATTTCCGTGGGTGTCGGGCGACAGGCAGGAGTCGAGTCGCCCGGCGTCGGCGTTTCCGGTGGTGGCACCGGCTGACCCAGCCGACGGCCAGCGGGCAGGCGACAGTTCGATCATCGTTAGCTGCAGCGCCTGCCCCGCCCCGTCATCATCCTTGGACCGGGTCGCCACGAGCGACTTATGAGGACAACCATGAGCAAGACCAACGAATCCCTGATGCAACGCCGCACCGCCGCCGTACCGCGCGGCGTGGGCCAGATCCACCCGATCTTCGCCGCCAAGGCGGAGAACGCCACCGTCACCGACGTCGAGGGCCGCGAGTTCATCGACTTCGCCGGCGGCATCGCCGTGCTCAACACCGGCCACCTGCACCCGAAGATCATCGCCGCCGTGCAGGAGCAGCTGACCAAGCTGACCCACACCTGCTTCCAGGTGCTGGCCTATGAGCCCTACGTGGAAGTGGCCGAGAAGGTCGCCGCGCGCGTGCCGGGCGACTTCGCCAAGAAGACCCTGCTGGTCACCACCGGCTCCGAGGCCGTGGAGAACGCGGTGAAGATCGCCCGTGCCGCCACCGGCCGCGCCGGCGTGATCGCCTTCACCGGCGGCTACCACGGCCGCACCATGATGACCCTGAGCCTGACCGGCAAGGTCAATCCCTACTCCGCCGGCATGGGCCTGATGCCGGGTGGCGTGTACCGCGCCCAGTACCCCTGCGAGCTGCACGGCGTCAGCGTGGACGACTCCATCGCCAGCATCGAGCGCATCTTCAAGAATGATGCCGAGCCGCGCGACATCGCCGCCATCATCATCGAGCCGGTGCAGGGCGAAGGCGGCTTCTACGTCGCGCCGAAGGCCTTCATGCAGCGCCTGCGCGCCCTGTGCGACCAGCACGGCATCCTGCTGATCGCCGACGAAGTGCAGACCGGCGCCGGCCGTACCGGCACCTTCTTCGCCATGGAGCAGATGGGCGTCGCCGCCGACCTGACCACCTTCGCCAAGTCCATCGCCGGCGGCTTCCCGCTGGCCGGTGTGTGCGGCAAGGCCGAATATATGGACGCGATTGCCCCGGGTGGCCTGGGCGGCACCTATGCCGGCAGCCCGATCGCCTGCGCCGCGGCCCTGGCGGTGATGGAAGTGTTCGAGGAAGAGAAGCTGCTGCAGCGTTCCCAGGCCGTGGGCGAGCGCCTGGTCGCCGGCCTCAAGGCCATCCAGGCCAAGCACAAGTCCATCGGCGACGTGCGCGCCCTGGGCTCGATGATCGCGGTGGAGCTGTTCGAGAACGGCGACCTGCACAAGCCGAACGCCGCCCTGACCGGCGCCGTGGTCGCCAAGGCCCGCGAGAAGGGCCTGATCCTGCTGTCCTGCGGCACCTACGGCAACGTCCTGCGCGTGCTGGTGCCGGTCACCGCACCGGACGCCCAGCTGGACAAGGGCCTGGCGATCATCGCCGAGTGCTTCGACGAGCTGGCCTAAGCGCCACGGCCCCTCGGGGCCACCGTCCTGCGTGACGCCCCCAGCGATGGGGGCATCACCCGATTCGCCTGTGGCTCACCAGGCCAGGCGTCTCCCTTGCGACCCGCCCTTTGGCGGGTCTTTTTTTGTGGCCCGCCATCCCTGGCGGCCACCCTTCGGGCCGTCGCAAGCGCCGTCAAAAATGGCTCCCGGCCATTTTTTGCCTGGTGAAATTCATGCGTAGCCCGCTTGCAGCGCCAAGGCAGGTATCAGCGCTTCGCACCTAGCCCTGCAGCGCCTCGCGGGCTGGGGCGGGGGTGAGAAAAGACCTCACCCCGCCTGCAGCGCCTCGCGCACAAAGTCCAGGCGGTCCTGGCCGAAGAACAGCTCGTCGCCGACGAACATGGCCGGCGCGCCGAACACGCCGCGCTTGACCGCCTCGTCGGTGAGCGCCTTGAGCGCGTCCTTGATCTCCTGCTCGGCGGTCAGCGCCAGCAGTTGCTGGGCATCGAAGCCGCCAGCGGCCAGCACTTCGCCCAGCACGGCGGCATCGCCCAGGTTGCGTGCCTCGACCCACATGGCCTCGAAGATCAGCTTGAGGAAGGCTTCGAAGCGCTCCGGCATGCGCAGCTGCACGGCCACGGCGGCACGCATCAGCGCCAGGGTGTTGATCGGGAAGTGCGGGCTGAACTGCATCGGCACCCGGTAGCGACGGGCGAAGCGCGCCAGGTCCTGGAGCATGAAGCGGCCCTTGGCCGGGATGGTCACCGGCGAGGCGTTGCCGGTGGCCTGGAACACCCCGCCGAGCAGCATCGGCTTGTACACCAGGGCCGCGCCGGTCTCGGCGCAGAGCCGCGGCAGCTGGGTCCAGGCCAGATAGGTGGCGGGGCTGCCGAAATCGAAATAGAACTCGACGGTCTTGCTCATGAAAGGCTCTCTCTTATGATTGTTCTGGCGGGGTTTCGCGGCCCTGCGCGCTAGGCCGCGCGAGTCGCAGGGTGGACAACGCCGCAGGCTTGTCCGCCAGGGTGGATGGTTACGGCCATCCACCCTACAGAGCTTTACCAGCGCTCCATCCAGGGACGCAGGTCCAGTTCGAAGGTCCAGGCATCGCGCGGCTGGGCATGCAGGAACCAGTAGTTGTCGGCGATATGGGCGGGGTCGAGGATGCCGTCCTGCTCCTTGCGCGCATACATTTCCGGGAAACTGTCGCGAATAAAGGCGGTATCGATGGCGCCGTCCACCACCACATGGGCGACATGGATGTTCCGCGGCCCCAGCTCGCGCGCCATGCTCTGCGCCAGGGCGCGGACGCCGTGCTTGGCGCCGGCGAAGGCGGCGAAGTTGGCGGCGCCGCGCAGGCCGGCGGTGGCGCCGGTGAACAGGATGGTGCCGCGGCCGCGGCCGACCATGCGCCGCGCCACCGCCTGGGCGCTGAGGAAGGCGGCGAAGCAGGCCATCTCCCAGATCTTGAAGTACTTGCGCGCGGTCTCGTCGAGGATGCTGCACGGCACGTTGGCGCCGATATTGAAGACGAAGGCCTCGATCGGGCCGATCGTGCTCTCGATCTGCTCGATCAGGGCCGCCACCTCCTCTTCCTTGCGCGCATCGGAGGCGAAACCATGGGCCTCGCCGCCCGTGGCGCGGATCTCGTCGACCAGCGGCTGCAGCTTGTCGGCGCTGCGCCGGGTCACGCAGGCCACATAGCCCTCGCGGGCGAAGCGCTTGGCGATGGCGCCGCCGGTGGCATCGCCCGCACCTATCACCAGCACCACTTTCCTGTCGTTATTCATGGCTTCGCCCTTTAATAAACGATCATTTAGTTAACGGACGTTATGCTAAGCTCCCGACATCCGTCAAGCTGGAGTCCGTCATGCGTTATTCCGCCGAACACAAGGCCCAGACCCGCGAGAAGCTGCTCACCAGCAGTGGCGCGCTGGCCAAGCGCGGCGGCTTCTCCGCTACCGGGGTGGACGGCCTGATGAAGGCCATCGGCCTGACCGGCGGGGCCTTCTACGGCCACTTCGCCTCCAAGGACGAGCTGTTCGCCGCCATAGTCGAGCGCGAGCTGAGCCACAGCGTCGCCCTGCTCGGCCAGGGCGACGGCGGGCGCGAGCGGCTGCAACGCTGCCTGGACATCTACCTGAGCATGCAGCACGTCGAGCAGCCGGACAGCGGCTGCGCCTTGCCCAGCCTGGGCGCCGAGATCGCCCGCGCCGACCTCGCCGTGCGCGAGAACGCCGAGCACTGGCTGGAGCGCCTGCAGCAGGCCTGGGCCAAGGAGCTGGCCGATCCGCAACTGGCCTGGGCGATCCTCGCCCAGTGCGTCGGCGCCCTGCTGCTGGCGCGCATGCTGGCCAGCCCGCAGCGCCAGGAGCAGGTGCTGGATGCCAGCCGCCAGCTGCTGGCGCGCGCACTGCAGCCGCCGCAGGCCTGAACTCAGGCGTCTTCGGCGGCCCTGCGCAGGGCGTCGAGGTCGAGAATCTCGATCTCGCCGTAGGTCAGGCGCAGCACCGCGGCGGACTCCAGCGCCTTGAGAATCTGGTTGGTGGTCTGCCGCGACAGGCCGAGCATCAGCGCCAGCTGTTCCTGGGCCAGGTGCAGCACTCGCCGTGGCCCGGTCTCGCCATACCCCTCGGCCATCAACAGCAGGCGCCGGGCCAGGCGCGGCGCGGCCGGCAGCAGGCTCATCTCCTCCAGGGCGATAAACGCCAGGCGTAGCTTCTGGCTCATCAGCAGGGCGAAGTCGCGCCAGTAGCCGGGCTCGCCGGCGAGCAGCGCCAATAGCGCGGCCTGCGGCACCTGCAGCAGGCGGGTCGTGCCCTCGGCATAGGCGTCGTGGGTGCGCGGCTGGCCGTCGAACAGGGAGATCTCGCCGAACCAGTAGGGCGGCTCGACCAGGGTCAGCAGCGCCTCCTTGCCGTCGCGACCGACCGCACCGACTCGCATCATGCCCTCCAGCACGGCATACAGGCCGCAGGGCGGATCGCCGCGGCGGAACAGGCGCTGGCCGGGCTCCAGATGCAGCGGCCGCGCCTGCTCCAGCAGAGCCGTGCGCAGGGCCGGAGGCAGGTGGCTGAACCACTGACCGCTCTCCAGCAGGGCGCGATAGCGGGATGGGGTCTCGGACATGGGCTTTGTCGCCTAGCTGACAGTCGTGACGCGGGAGCTGGCGCGATGATGCCAGTTACCCGCCCCGCTGAGGACCATAACAATGAAGACCCTCGTCGACCATCTCGGCCAGTACGCCGAGTACCACCGCGACCGGCGCAATATCTTCAGCCACTTCATCGGCATCCCCATGATAGTCGTGGCCGTCGCCGTGCTCCTGTCGCGCCCGGGCTGGGACATCGCCGGCCTGTGGCTGTCGCCGGCCTCGCTCACCGCACTGGCCGCCGGCCTGTTCTACCTGCGCCTGGATCTGCGCTTCGGCCTGCTGATGGCCGCGCTGCTGGCCCTGTGCCTGTGGGCCGGCGCCGCGCTGGCCCAGCAGTCCACCCTGGTCTGGCTCGGCGGCGGCCTCGGCCTGTTCGTGGTCGGCTGGATCATCCAGTTCATCGGTCACTACTACGAGGGGCGCAAGCCGGCCTTCGTCGACGACCTGATGGGCCTGGTGGTCGGCCCGCTGTTCGTGGTCGCCGAGCTGGGCTTCCTGCTCGGCCTGCGCCCGGAGGTGCGGGAGGCCGTCGAGCGACGTGCCGGCCCCACCCGCATCCGCCCAGGCAAGGCCCTGGTCTGAGCCGGCCTCCGGCGGCGCGGTAGTCCAGCCGCCGGAGTGACTACAAGAACGACTCCATCTGTCGACTTTGCGACACCGCCCCGGTCATCTTGCGTGACCGACGAACGGCTATTCAGCTCCTTGATGACCCGCCTTCTCAGTATCCCTCTGCAATCCAACGGCATCCCAGGCATGGCGGTGCTTTACGGGGCACTATAGGAATTATCGGTCACCCTGTGACTTGTAGTTACCCCGCAGTGCCACTTCAGAAATTCTTGATGACCCCGGCAATCGCCTGCACAATGCCGCGCCCGCCCACTTTCGGGGCGGCTATGTGCTGATCCCCTTTTGCCCGTGCGCCAGCGTAGTGCCTGGGTTCACCTAAAAGATCACGCAGGAGATTTTGAAGTGCACATCGGTGTTCCTCTCGAGACCCACGCCGGGGAGACGCGGGTTGCCGCGACGCCCGAGACCGTCAAGAAACTGGTTGGCCAGGGCCATCAGGTGACCGTCCAGGCCGGTGCCGGCATCAGCGCCAGCATCCCGGACAGCGCCTTTGAAGCCGCCGGCGCGACCATCGGCAACGAGTCGTCCGCCTTCGGCGCCGACCTGGTGCTGAAAGTGGTCGCCCCGACCGAAGCCGAACTGGCCCACATGAAGACCGGCGCCGTGCTGGTCGGCATGCTCAACCCGTTCTGCAACGACACCATCGCGCGCATGAACGCCCGCGGCGTCACCGCCTTCGCCCTGGAGGCCGCGCCGCGCACCTCCCGTGCGCAGAGCCTGGACGTGCTGAGTTCGCAGGCCAACATCGCCGGCTACAAGGCCGTGATGCTCGCCGCCAACCACTATCCGCGCTTCATGCCCATGCTGATGACCGCCGCCGGCACCGTGAAGGCCGCCCGCGTGCTGATCCTCGGCGCCGGTGTCGCCGGCCTGCAGGCCATCGCCACGGCCAAGCGTCTGGGTGCGGTGATCGAAGCCTCGGACGTGCGTCCGGCGGTGAAGGAGCAGATCGAGTCGCTCGGCGCCAAGTTCGTCGATGTGCCGTTCGAGACCGACGAGGAGCGCGAGTGCGCCCAGGGCGTCGGCGGCTATGCCCGCCCCATGCCGCAATCCTGGATGGAGCGCCAGGCCAAGGCCGTGCACGAGCGCGCCAAGCAGGCCGACATCGTCATCACCACCGCGCTGATTCCGGGCCGCAAGGCGCCCACCCTGCTGCATGAAGCCACCGTGCAGGAGATGAAGCCGGGCTCCGTGGTCATCGACCTGGCCGCCGCGCAGGGCGGCAACTGCCCGCTGACCGAGGCCGACAAGGTGGTGGTCAAGCATGGCGTGACCCTGGTCGGCCACACCAACCTGGCCGCGCTGGTGGCGGCGGATGCCTCCGCCCTGTACGCGCGCAACCTGCTGGACTTCCTCAAGCTCGTGATCGACAAGGAAGGCCAGTTCCAACTCAACCTCGAAGACGACATCGTCGCCGCCTGCCTGATGTGCAACGGCGGTGAAGTCGTGCGCAAGAACGGTTAAGGAGTCGAGAGATGGAACTGATCTCCCCCAGCATCTACAACCTGATCATCTTCGTGCTGGCCATCTACGTGGGCTACCACGTGGTATGGAACGTCACCCCGGCCCTGCACACCCCGCTGATGGCCGTGACCAACGCCATTTCCGCCATCGTCATCGTCGGCGCCATGCTGGCCGCCGCCCTGACCGTGACCCCGCTGGGCAAGCTCATGGGCACCGCCGCCGTGGCCCTGGCCGCGGTCAACGTGTTCGGTGGCTTCCTGGTCACCCGTCGCATGCTGGAAATGTTCAAGAAGAAGGCGCCCAAGGCAAAGGCGGAGGGCAAATAAGATGAGCATGAACCTGATCACCCTGCTTTACCTCGTCGCCTCGGTGTGCTTCATCCAGGCACTCAAGGGCCTGTCCCACCCGACCTCCTCGCGCCAGGGCAACGCCTTCGGCATGGTCGGCATGGCCATCGCCGTGGTCACCACCATCTTCCTGGTGTTCAAACTCGGCGCGGAAATGGCCGAGGGCGGCGCCGCTGCCGGTCTGGGTTACGTGCTGGTCGGCCTGCTGCTCGGCGGCACCGCCGGCTCGATCATGGCCAAGCGCGTGGAAATGACCAAGATGCCGGAACTGGTCGCCTTCATGCACAGCATGATCGGCCTGGCCGCGGTGTTTATCGCCATTGCGGCGGTAGTAGAGCCGCAGTCGCTGGGCATCGTCGCCAACCTCGGCGACGCCATCCCCTCGGGTAACCGCCTGGAGCTGTTCCTCGGCGCGGCCATCGGTGCCATCACCTTCTCCGGCTCGGTGATCGCCTTCGGCAAGCTGTCCGGCAAGTACAAGTTCCGCCTGTTCCAGGGCGCCCCGGTGGTGTTCAAGGGCCAGCACATGGTCAACCTGGTCATCGGCCTGGCGATCCTGGCCTTGGGCCTGTACTTCACATTCACCGGCAACATCACCGCCTTCGCCATAGTCGTGGCGCTGGCCTTCGTCATCGGCGTGCTGATCATCATCCCGATCGGCGGCGCCGACATGCCGGTGGTGGTGTCCATGCTCAACAGCTACTCGGGCTGGGCGGCCGCCGGTATCGGCTTCTCGCTGAACAACTCGATGCTGATCGTGGCCGGCTCGCTAGTCGGTTCGTCCGGTGCCATCCTCTCGTACATCATGTGCAAGGCGATGAACCGCTCGTTCTTCAACGTCATCCTCGGCGGCTTCGGCGCCGATGCCGACGCCGGCGGCCCGGCTGGCGCCCAGCAGGAGCGTAACGTGAAGTCGGGCTCCTCCGACGACGCCGCCTTCCTGCTGACCAACGCCGACACCGTGGTCATAGTCCCGGGCTACGGCCTGGCCGTGGCCCGAGCCCAGCACGCGCTGATGGAACTGGCCGAGAAGCTGACCCACCGCGGCGTGACCGTGAAGTACGCGATCCACCCGGTGGCCGGCCGCATGCCGGGCCACATGAACGTCCTGCTGGCCGAGGCCGAAGTGCCTTACGAGCAGGTGTTCGAGATGGAAGACATCAACTCCGAGTTCGGTCAGACCGACGTGGTCCTGGTGCTCGGCGCCAACGACGTGGTCAACCCGGCGGCGAAGAACGATCCGAAGTCGCCGATCGCCGGCATGCCGATCCTCGAGGCCTACAAAGCCAAGACCATCATCGTCAACAAGCGCTCCATGGCCAGCGGCTACGCCGGCCTGGACAACGAACTGTTCTACATGGACAAGACCATGATGGTGTTCGGCGATGCCAAGAAGGTGATCGAGGACATGGTGAAGGCGGTCGAGTAAGACGCCTTCTCCAAGCCAATAAAAAACCCGGCCGCGTGCCGGGTTTTTTATGCCATGAAGATCAGTGCCTGGTCAGCAGCTCCCGATAGAGAAGGGCCATCTGCCGCCCCATGCGCTCGGCGGTAAACAGCTGGCCATAGCGCTCCTGCGCCTTTCGGCCCATCCGCTCGCACATCTCGGGGTCATCCCAGAGCTTATCCATAGCCGCGCGGAAAGCCTGCGGATCGCTTGGCGGCACCACCAATCCGGTTTCGTTGTGAACATTGATATAGCTGGTACCGGTACCGATCTCGCAGGAAATCATCGGCTTGCCAAACATGGCGCCCTCCAGTAGCGAGATGCCGAAGGCTTCGGAACGCAAGTGGGAGGGAAAGACGATGGCCGCGCATAGCTGCAGCAACGCAACCTTGTCCTCGTCACTCACGCGGCCGAGGAATTGAACCCTCTGCAGCCCCAGCCGCCGGGCCTGCGCCTTGAGCTCCACTTCCAATGGCCCGGCACCGACGATGATCACCGGATAGTCACTACCGTGCACAGCCTCCAGCAGGATATGCAGCCCTTTGTAATAGCGCATGACGCCGACAAACAGGAAGAATCGCCCACCACAGCGCTCACGCCAGTAATTCAGACGACCCGCCTGCGGCACCGGATAGCTACGCTGATCAAGGCCATAGGGGACTACCACAGTCTTGTTCCGGTAGTGGTGCAGCACCTTGCTAGTCGCCAAGTAGTTGGGTGAGGCAGCGACGATGCGATCGGCGCGCTTGAGGAAGCTCTGCATCAACGGGCTGTAGAGACGCATCAGATACTTCTGGCGGACAACGTCGGAGTGGTAGCTAACCACCACGGGCTTTTTCACACCGGCGAGAAAATGCAGTAGGTCCATGAACGGCCAGGGAAAGTGGTAGTGAATCACGTCAGCCTGCGCAGCCAGGTGCCGGAAGCGCTTAAGCACACTGTAGGAGAGCCCGGTAGAGGCAATCTGCAAGTCGAGTTTGGCGCGGTGCACGCAGTGATCGGCGACTCTCAACTCACTGGGAATAGGGTTGTCGCTGAGGGTCAGCACTTCGCTATGGATTCCATGCGGCAGGCTGCTCTGGCATAGCTGGTATATCACTTGCTCGATACCACCCATGGAGTCGGGCAGGTAGGTCTTAAAAAGGTGCAGTACGCGCATCAGTGCCCCAGTATCTCTCGGTAAACTGCCGCAGTGATGCGCGCACAGCGCGCCCAGCTGAAGTCTTGCGCTCGCACCAGTCCGGCATCGCGCAGTGCCGCCCATTGTGCCCGATCCTCAATCAGCGCCCCGATTGCCGCAGCGCATCCCACGTCATCCTGCGGGTCGATGTACAGTGCGGCGCCCCCCGCCACCTCCGGTAGTGCAGAGCTCCGGCTAAGAATCACCGGCGTGCCGCTGGCCATGGCCTCAAGTACCGGCAAGCCAAAGCCCTCGTACAACGAGGGAAACAGCAATAGGTGGGCCCCTGCGTACAGCTCGGCCAGACAATCGTCGTCCTGGTAACCGAGCAGTCGTACCTGTCCGCCGGCCATGGCACGCCGCATGGGGCCCTCCAACTGCTCCGTCCTCCAACCAGGCATCCCGATCAGGACCAGCGGATAACGCTCACGCATCGCCGCTGGCAAGCGCGCATGGGCGCGCAGGGCTAGCTGCAGGTTCTTGCGCGGCTCCAGCGTGCCGACGCACAGCAGGTAGCGCCCCGGCTGCAGGCCCAGCGCAGCTAGGCGCCCGGCCAGCCGCTCGGGCGAACGCGGATGGAAGCGCGCCGCGCAGCCTAGGGGAGCGACCACGACCCTTTCAGCCGGCACGCCATAGTGATGACACAGTTCATCGCCAATGAAGCGCGAATCGACCATGATGCGCTGCGCCCGCTCGACCCCGCGCGCCGCATAGCGCTCGATAGCGGCCAGGCGGTCGGCCGGCTGCGTGTGCGGATAATGAACATGGGTCAGGTCGTGCAGAGTCATGACCATCGGCCCGTCGAACTCCAACGGCCACAAGCTGGGCTCGTGGTATAGGTCTGCACGTGCTGCCTTTTGGCTGAAACGCCGCTGCTCAACCATCCGGCGCAGGGCATAAGCATTGGGCAGCCCGCGCTTCACCAGTGCGCTCCAGCGCGAATAGCCGGGCAGCGCCGCGGCTGGCAGCCGATTCTGCCAACCCCAGCCGTTGAACAACCAGGCCTCAAACTCCGAGTCCATGGCCAGCGCGAGCACCAACTCGACCAAGTACTGACCGATGCCGGTGCGTGGTGCGCGCAGGATCGAGGCGTTAAAGGCGATTCGCATGCACGGAATGGTCCGGCTGCCGCGCGCCACTCCGCAGCCCTGCGAGAGTGCCGGCGATCAATTGCTGGCAGGCCTCGCGCCAACCGAGCCAGCGCCAGTCGCCCAATGGTCGCTGCGCCGGGAACTCGCCCGTGCACTCGAACTGGGCAATCTGAGAGGCCAGGCTCTGCGGCTCGGCCAAATCAAAATAAGCCATGTAGTCGCCACCCACCTCGCGGAAGACCGGGATATCGCTCGCCATGGCCGGCAGGCCGCGCTGCATGGCCTCCACCAATGGCAGGCCAAAGCCCTCCACATAAGATGGGAAGATCAGTGCGCGGGCCTTGGCGTAGGCATATTCGAGACTCTTGTCGTTGATCCGGTTGAACATGAACAGACGCTTGCCCTGCTGCGGGTGCTGCCTGATCCGCTCGACCAGCTCCTCGCACTTCCAGCCGATCTTGCCGATGATGCACAGGCGGACATCGCTGCCCTGCGCCCACAGCAACTCGAAGGCATCGAGCAAGTAGCGATGGTTCTTGCGCGGCTCGATGGTACTGACCATCAGGTAGACGGGCGCCGGATCACGGAACATGCGCTGCAGGTCGGCGTCCAGACGCGCATCCTTGTGCTGCAGATCCAGCTCCGAACCGAGATGAAAATGGCCATGCCAGCGCCGGGCTGCCGCCTCCGCGCCCAGGCGCCGCTGAATCTCGGTGGCAACCTGCCGGCTGATGGTCTGAGAGATGGCCATGAAACCATCGGCCGTCTCGGCGATCCAGTCGAACCAGCGATCGAACACCTTCACCAAGCCCTCGTCGCAGAACTGCGGGTGTGTCAGCGGGATCAGATCATAGATGACCGAAACAATACCGACGCCTTGCCGCTTGAGCTTTTCTGCCAGGGGGAAAAAATCATCATGCCAGGACGAATCGAGCAATATCAGCTGGTCGCCCGCCCGAGCCTGTAGCGGCACCGCACGCTGAGGCGCCGGTTGCGCGTTGCGGTTCGCCCAGAGCAGGCCCCGCAGGGGCAGGGTGATAGCCAGGCTGGCCAACTTGCACGGCCAGTAGAGCAGCCGCCGCGCCAGGGGCGAGCGCCGGAACGGCCATAGCCGCTCCAGTCGAGAATGCCACCACCAGTAGCGGTTGCGCAGATGATCAAGCCTGACGATGAGCGCCTGTCTCCGGGTCGCGCCACGGTCTACCGTCAACGGTGCCAAGCTCAGCACGCGATATAACTGGCCACCGTTCATCATCACCGGCACGCACTCGACCTCTGGCTGCGCCGCGCCAAGCTCACGAACGATATTGCGCACCACCCGCTGAATCCCCGAGTTGTCCTGGGGATGCTCGTAAACATAAGTGCATTCAATGAGAAAACGCATGAGGCTCTCGCGAAATGGGAGTGCAGACCGGCTGCGGCAGGCGTTGAATGCTGAGAGCCGCATCCAGCGAGGCACAGCCGACGAAGTCTGGCTTGTTGATGTTGATCACATGGAATACCAGGGCGAAATCGCGCCACTCGTAATTGGTGTCCAGGTGCGAGTCGAAACGCGACAGGGACAAGGCAATCGAATAGTTGCCCTTGCCCAGGTTCGCCGGAAAGTCGAAACGGTAGATGATGCGCTCGCCTGCTGAGAGATTTTCCAGCTCGCGATTCAGGCGATGGGTATTAATGCCGTAGATCGCCTGCCCCATGCGATCCTTGATCATGAACCCAAGCACTAGGCGAGTGATCGGCGCACGCACTTCGACCGTCACCTCCAGCGTGGCCTGGCTGCCGACCTCCAGCACCTCCACCCGCTGCCCCTGGGCATTGAGCAAGGCGATATCGACGAAGCCCGCTTCGCCGGTGCCGGAAATAGTGCGGATCTTGCCATTGTCCAGCCGCTCCTGGCGTACCGTCTGCTGCTCCTTCTCGGCCAGCATGGCGCTATAGAAATCCATCACTTCCTCGGGGGCGCCCTCCAGGGCCAGACGCCCATGGGCCAGCAGGATCGCCCGGTCGCACAGGTTTTGAATAGCCTGGCGGTCATGCGAAACAATCAGCAGCGTGGTGCCTGCCTTGCGGAACTCGCGGATGCGATCGAAGCTCTTGTGCTGAAAATAGGCATCGCCCACCGACAACGCCTCATCGACGATCAGCACATCCGGACGGCGCGCGGTCGCCACGCTGAATGCCAGGCGCATCTGCATGCCACTGGAATAGGTGCGCACCGGCTGATCCATGTAGGGTCCGATCTCGGCGAATGCCTCGATCTCGGGCATCAGTGCCTGCAGCTCCTCCATGCTCAAGCCCAGCAGTTGGCCGGCCATGAGCACATTCTGCCGGCCACTGAAATCCGGGTGGAAACCCATGCCCAGCTCAAGCAGTGCCGCCACGCGCCCTTGTATATGGATCTGCCCGCTACTCGGCTGCGTTGTGCCGGTAATCATCTTCAGCAGCGTGCTCTTGCCCGCACCGTTGACCCCGATGATGCCCAATGCCTCCCCAGGGTTGACGTTAAACGAGATGTCCTGCAGCACCCACTTCAAGCGGTGGCGTGGGCTGGAGAAGGGAATCAGCCACTCGGCCAGGCGCGCCCAACGGCTGGGGTATTGCTTGTAGGCCTTGCCCAACTGGACAACCTGAATGCTACCCATCAGAGTTCATCCACCATTTCACCGGAACGCTTGCGGAAGAGCCGCATCGCCAACAGACAGAGCACGCCGGCCAGCAGCGCGGGCGGCCAGAGTGCCGACCACAGCGGCCACTGGCCATATACGAAAATGCCCTGGTAGGCGGAAATCAGCGGCACCATGGGATTCGCGTGAATCAGTGGACGGATGCCCTCGGGCAGAATCGACGCCGGATAGACGATCGGCGTAAGCCAGAACCAAAACTGCAGAAAGATGCCGACAAACTGCCCGACGTCACGGAAGAACACGTTGAGCACGCCTAACAGAATGCCCAGACCGATGGAAAACGCGATCTGGATCAGCAACACAGGGATCACCCCCAGCACCGCCCAACCCGGGAAGTTCTGCGTTACCAGCAGGAAACCGAGAAATAGCGCAAAGATGATGGCGAAGTTCAGGCTCGCATTCAGCACCACGATCAGGGGCAGGCAGATACGCGGAAAGCTGAGCTTCTTGATAAGGTTGGCATGCTCCAGAAAAACCGACTGGCTGCGCCCGATAACCTCGGCGAAGAACCCCCAGGCCAGAATGCCGGAGCACAGATAGATGCCATAGGCCAAGCCGTTCTCCACGCCGGGCAGGCGGGCCTGCATCAGCTGGGAGAAGATCACCGTGTAGACGATGATCATCGACAATGGATTGAGGATCGTCCACGCCGCGCCGAAAAGAGAGTTACGATAGCGCGTCTGAAATTCACGCTGCACGCTGCCCAGCACGAAGCCGCGATAGCTCCATACCGCGCGAGCCATAGCTAACGCCATCAGTGCACCCTGCCGTACTGGTCTTCGAAGCGGACGATGTCATCCTCGCCCAGGTACTCGCCGCTCTGCACCTCGATCATCACCAGATCAATCACCCCGGGGTTCTCCAGGCGGTGCTTGTGACCGGCGGGGATAAAGGTCGACTCGTTGCTGTTTACCAGCCGCGGCTCGCCACCGTTGACCACCTTGGCCATCCCCTGCACGACGATCCAGTGCTCGCTGCGATGGTGATGCATTTGCAACGACAAGGCCGCTCCAGGCTTCACCACAATGCGCTTGATCTTGAAGCGCGGCCCCTGCTCAAGCACCGTGTAGGTCCCCCAGGGGCGTGACACCGTGCGGTGCAGACGATATGCCTCGTGGTTCTCCAGTTTCAGGCGCTTGGCCACCTGACGCACGTCCTGGGCATGATCGGCATGGGCCACTAGCACGGCATCCGCCGTGTCGACCACGATCAGATCGTCGACCCCCACCGTGGCAACCAGGCGGCCCTGGCTCTGCACGTAGGTATTGCGGCTATCGATGAACATCGCATCGCCTTGCGCGCGGTTGCCATCGGCATCCGCCGTCACCAGCTCACGCAGAGCCTTCCACGAACCGATGTCGCTCCAGTCGAATTGCGCCGGCACCATCGCTACACGCACGGAGCGCTCCATCACGGCATAGTCGATGGAGATATCCGGCATTGCCGCAAAACTGGCCGCCTGCAGCTCCTGCATCAGCCCACTGGCATTGGTCTGTAGGGGGCTGTTCTCGACGCACGCGCGCGCCTGCTCCAACAGGTCGGGAGCATGGGCCTGAAACTCGCGGATAAGGCTGGCGGCGGTGAAACAGAACATGCCCGAATTCCACAGGAAGCGACCACTGTCGAGGTACTCCTGGGCCGTCGCGCTGTCCGGTTTCTCGACAAAGCGCTGCACCTGACAACCCCCCAACTCATCCAGCGCGGCCCCGGCCTCGATATAGCCGAAGCCGGTCTCCGGAGTGGTCGGGCGCACTCCATAGGTCACCAGATAACCTTGCTCGGCCAGTTGTACCGCATGCTCGGTCGCAGCCTTGAAACCCGCAAGGTCATGAATCAGGTGATCCGCAGCCATCACCACCAGCACCGCCTCATCACCGTGCTCGGCCGCCAAGGCCAGGGCGGCAGCCGCCAGGGCCGGCGCCGTGTTACGCCCCTGTGGCTCGAGTAGGAAACGCGCTCGACATCCCGCCAGCTTGGCCTCGGCAAAGTGATCCCGGCTCTCGAAATAATGCTCGCGGTTGGTCACGGTAACGATCTCGCCACCGGTGCCAAGCAGCCCGGCAGCGCGAGAGTACGTCTTCATCAGCAGCGACTGGCCATCCGGCAGGCGCATGAAGGGTTTGGGGTGATCCTCGCGTGAGGCCGGCCACAATCGGGTGCCGGCGCCGCCGGAAAGAATGACGGGAATGATCATGTGCCTTACTCCTTGGCGACGCGGCGCAGATCAGCGTCAACCATCATCTGAATAAGATCGCTGAGACTGGTCTTGGGCCTCCAGCCCAATTGGCGCTCTGCCTTGGCCGGGTTGCCCAGCAGAATATCGACTTCGGCGGGGCGGAAAAACTGCGGATCGATGACCACATGGTCCTCATAATTGAGGCCGACATGCTCGAAGGCCAGCTTGCACATGTCGCGCACCGTGGTGGTGACACCGGTGGCCACCACATAGTCGTCGGCCCGTTCCTGCTGCAGCATCAGCCACATGGCCTCGACGTAGTCGCCGGCGAAGCCCCAGTCGCGCTTGGCGTCGATATTGCCCAGGCGCAGCTCGCGCTGTTTGCCAAGCTTGATCCGCGCGACCGCATCGGTGACCTTGCGGGTAACGAACTCGATCCCGCGCAGCGGCGACTCGTGGTTGAACAGGATGCCGCTGGAGGCGTGCAGACCGAAGCTCTCGCGGTAGTTCACGGTAATCCAGTGGCCATACAGCTTGGCCACCCCATAGGGGCTGCGCGGATAGAAGGGGGTGTTCTCGTCCTGGCGCTCGGCCTGGATCAGACCGAACATTTCACTGGTCGACGCCTGATAGAACCGGGTCTCCGGGCTGAACTGGCGTATGGCCTCCAGCAGATGAGTCACCCCCAGGCCGTCAACGGTAGCGGTGGTGACCGGCTGATCCCAGGAACTGCCGACAAAACTCTGGGCGCCGAGGTTGTAGATTTCCTGCGGCTTGGCCTTGATCACCGCACGTTGAATGGAGCACGCATCGGCCAAGTCGCCCTCGATGTAGCGAATCCGCTCCTCGATCCCCAACTCACGCAAACGCCAGCGGGTATCCGAGCTACGCCGCGCCACCAGGCCATGCACCTCGTAATCTTTTTCCAGTAACAGGTTGGCCAGATACGCGCCATCTTGGCCGGTCAGGCCGGTAATCAAAGCAACTTTGGGCATCTTTATAGTTCTCTTGCTTCCCAGTCAGAGAGCACGCTCTGCAGGGTCTCCGTGATTGAAATTCCGGGCTTCCAACCGGTGTCTTTTTGTAGTTTCTCGGCACTACCGACGACTCGGCGCTGATCTGCCGGCCGCAGCCGCGCAGGGTCTTGAACGAGCTCGACGCTCACCCCCGCCAACGTGGCCATCTGCATGATCAAGTCGCGAACCGTGCGCTCCACTCCCGAGCACAGGTTGTAGATTTCGCCGCTTCGCCCGCGCTCCAACAGAGCTAAGTAAGCAGAAATCACATCCCGCACATCGAGAAAGTCCCGGCTGACGTCGATATCGCCAACCTCCAGGGTAAGTCGTTGCCCCTCCGCGCGAGCACCTACGATCTGCTGCGCCATGTTGGCAACCACGAAACTTGCCGCCTGCCCGGGTCCAACATGGTTGAACGGGCGGGCAATCAATATGCGCCAGCCTTCGCTGTAGCCCCACTGCTGGCACAGCAATTCCGCGGCGACCTTGCTCACCGCGTAAGGGTTGCGCGGCTTAGGCGCCAAACCCTCGGTAATCGGCAAGGCGGTCTCGGCGACCTGGCCATAGACATCACCCGAGCTGACGAACAGGAAGGTGCCACTGAAACCCGCACGCTTGAGAGCCTGAAGCAGGTTCAAGGTGCCGAGCAGGTTGACCTGTAGCGTATGCGCAGGGTCCTTGAAGGCCGCTGGCACGAAGGTCTGCCCGGCCAGGTGGATCACCGCATCCGGCACCCCCGTCCGCAGCCAGGCATCCAGAGAAGCAGGATCGAGCAGATTGTGCGGCTGCGCCGCCAGCAACTGCCAGCCCTCGCTACCCGCTATCGCTTTTTGCAAATGCCCACCGACAAAGCCGCTGAGCCCGGTAGCCAATAGGGTCTTCATGAAAGCGCCCTCATCACATGACTGATCCATGGCCCGACCTGATCAACCAGCCATGCAACTACAGCCCCCACGGCCAACCCCGCCAGGATTTCCGGGCGACTGTGACCCATACGCTCGCGCAGCGGCTTGCCGGTAGCCCGGACCTCGTTAATCGCCTGGGCATGTAGGCCAACCTGGCGCCGCAGGCTATTGGCATCCAGCAACACGATAAAGGCCAACGTAATCGCAACCCCGAAGGCCGGTTCGGCAATGCCTTCCCGCAGCGCAATCAAGGCGACCATACTGGCCACTATGGCGCTGTGGTTGCTTGGCATTCCGCCGTAACCGATCAGATCGAATGCCAGACGTCTGGCCCGCAGGGTATTGATGACGAACTTGATGCACCCCGCACACAGCCATGCACAAAAGGGCGTAACCAGAAAGGCGAAATCCATCTTCATGCGGTACCGCCGGGCCAAATGGCATAGGCACTCAACCCGCCCCAGAGCAGCACGGTGATCAGCAGCTGCCAATCGCTCAGCAGAGCATCGGTAGGCGATTCGCCCGCCTCTTTTGCCTCGACGATGAACCAATAGCGATACAAGCCATACAGCACCAGGGGAATGGTCATGACCATTTCCGGGCGCGCGGTCATGACAAACAGGCTGTAGAACAACAGCGCGCCGGTAGCCGCCATTTCGGCATACCGATCGATCAGCTGCGGCGTGTAATGCTGCAGCACCTCGCGGCTTTCCGCTCCATTGCTGGCCAGCTCCTGACGCCGCTTCACCGCGGCAAGATAGAGCGCCAGGCACAGGGTCGTCACGAACATCCAGGATGAAACCGGCACCGCAAGGGCCGTGGCGCCGGCATAGACGCGCAGGACGAAGCCCATGGCGATGGTAAAGATATCGATGACCGGCTGATGCTTGAGCACAAAGGTGTAGGCCAAATTGAGCAACATATAGCCCAGCACCACATGCACCACGGCCGGCAGCAACAACCAGGCAATGCCCAGCAGGCCATAGAGCACCAGAAGCAGTGCCACGGCCGATGGCACGCCGACCTGGCCGGACGCCAGCGGACGCTTTTTCGACTTGAGCGGATGGCGACGATCGCGCTCGATATCGTGCAGATCGTTGACGATATAGGTAGCAGAAGAGGCGATGCAGAAAATCAGCGTGGCCAGCAGCGCCTTCTCAATCGAAGCAAGATTGAGAAATTCCCCGGCAAAAATCAGGGGAGCTATGACGAACACGTTCTTCACCCACTGGCGCGGCCGCGCCAGGGTCAACAACCCTCCGGCGAGCGCTAGAGGGGAACGTAGCACTGCGGTAACATGCATGCCTTCGGCCTCATGACATTTAGAATTAATATGAAACTTGCGGCTATCTACGCACTACTGGCAGGGATCGCGACGGCAATCAATATTTCTGCGCAGGCGCTATCGATTTGGCTCTACTCCGGCTTCGCCAGCATCGTCCTGTCCATGCTGATCGGCACCGGAGCCGGGCTGATTGTTAAATATGTTCTCGATAAGCGCTACATCTTTCGCTTTAAAGCGGAGAACGTCGCCCATGATGGACATACCTTCCTGCTTTACAGCCTGATGGGGGTGCTCACCACGGCCATTTTCTGGGGCACCGAACTGGCCTTTCACTTCATCTTCCAGTCCGCCGAACTGCGCTACCTCGGCGGCACCATCGGCCTGGCCATCGGTTACCTGACCAAATACGAACTGGACAAACGTTTCGTTTTCCGTACACAAGGAATCGCCTGATGCGCCTCAGCGGTTGGGGTCGCTATCCGTGCATCGATGCCGACCTGATAGAACCGACAACCCTTAGCGCCGCCCGGGAAAGCCTGGCAGAGCTTGCCAGCCTTGCTCCACGCGGGCTGGGGCGCAGCTATGGCGACAGCGCCCTGGCCGAGAAGATTGTTGGCACCAGACAGCTCCGGCACTTACGCAGCTTCGATGAAAGCAGCGGAGTGCTCGATTGCGATGCCGGCATCAGCCTCGGTGAACTGCTCAATCTGTTTGTTCCACGCGGCTGGTTTTTACCAGTCACCCCAGGCACCAAGTTCGTCAGTATCGGCGGCGCCATTGCCAGCGATGTGCACGGCAAGAATCACCATCTGCACGGCTGCTTCAGCGAATGCGTCGACAGCATCGAGATCATGCTCGCCGACGGGCAGCTCACCCGCTGCTCGCGCACCGAGCAGCCCGACCTGTTCCACGCCACCTGCGGCGGCATGGGCCTGACGGGACTGATTGTCGGCGCTCGATTGCGCCTCAGGCGGATTGAAAGCGCGTACATCACACAGACCACACACAAAGCCGCCAATCTGGATGAGGTCGTGGCCCTGTTCGACAGCCACGGTAGCGCTACCTATTCCGTGGCCTGGATCGACTGCCTGGCCAGCGGCAAGGCTCTGGGGCGCTCGCTACTAATGCTTGGCGAACACGCCAGTGATGGCGAGCTGTCCCTTTCCCCAAAGCCGACCCTAAGCATTCCGCTCGACATGCCATCGACCTTGCTGAACCGCTATTCAGTGCAGGCATTCAACGAGCTGTACTACAGGCGCATTCGCCAGACCGAGTCCCAACAGCGAGTCGGCTACGAGAGCTTCTTCTATCCCCTGGACAGCATTCGGCAGTGGAATCGCCTCTATGGCAAACGGGGCTTTCTGCAATATCAATTCGTCATCCCCAAGGCAGCAGGCCTGGAAGGCATGCGCGCCATTCTGCAGCGCATTGCGGCGTCCCGGCGCGGCTCCTTCCTCGCCGTGCTCAAGGCGTTCGGTGCCGCCAATGACAATCTGCTGTCGTTCCCTGTCGAGGGTTATACCCTGGCCCTGGACTTCAAATACGAGACCAACCTGCTGGAGCTACTCAGCGAACTGGACGCCATGGTGCTGGCCTATGGCGGGCGCCTCTATCTCAGCAAGGATGCTCGCATGAGCGAAGCCACATTCAAACACAGCTACCCGCACTGGACACGGTTTCAGGAAACGCGCGCGCGCTATGGCGCCCTGCATAAATTTGCATCCCTGCAATCCCGTAGACTCGGCCTGGACTAATCCCATGCAGAAAATACTCATCATCGGCGCCACTTCGGCGATTGCCGAGGCCGTGGCCCAGCGTTTTGCGGCCCAGGGCCACACTCTATATTTACTGGCCCGCAATCAGGAGCGCCGGCAAATGCTCGCCGCGGACCTGAAGGTGCGAGGGGCGGGCGAGGTATTTCAGGGCGACCTCGACGCCAACGACTTTGCCAACCATGCCGAGCTGCTCAGGAAAGTAGTGACCGAAATGGGCGGGCTGGACACCACCCTGATCGCTCACGGCACCCTCGGCGACCAGAAGGCCTGTGAGGCGGATTTCCAGAAGACGCTTGCCGAACTCAACACCAATGCAATCAGCGTGATCTCCCTGCTCACCCATCTGGCCAATCACTTCGAGCAACAGCGCCACGGCAGCATCGCAGTGATCGCCTCGGTGGCCGGCGACCGCGGGCGGCAATCCAACTACGTCTACGGCACGGCCAAGGGCGCCCTGAGCATCTTCCTGCAAGGGCTGCGCAACCGGCTGCACAAGAGCGGCGTGCAGGTACTGACCATCAAACCCGGTTTCGTCGACACTCCGATGACCGCCGCTTTTCCCAAAGGCCCGCTGTGGGCCACGCCGGAAAAGGTTGCCGCGGATATCGAGAAAGCCCTTGAGAAGAAACGGGATGTGCTTTATACGCCGGGGTTCTGGACTCTGATCATGACGATTATCAGAAACATCCCCGAAACACTTTTCAAAAGGCTGTCACTGTGACCGCACAGTTCGAAAATATGGGACTTCACTTGCCAAACAGCACAGCTTATACGACACAAACAATGACTTATCGCCCTCTAGCATTAGGTGTGGCGCTGTCATTTTTGCTCAGTTTTCTATCTATGGTTGAGTATGCCAAAGTGGCTGGCGGTATCTTTGACGCATGGGATGCCTGGCATTATGCCAATATGGCCGGCTTGGCTCCATCTCCCCTGCAACAGCGAATACTATCGTTCCTGATACCCGAAGCATTACATCAAAGCTTCGGCCTAAGCATCCTTCACTCTTATCTACTGGAGCGCTTTACCTTTCTAGCACTTTCCGGGACAGCAATGTTCATACTTGCTGCTCGGTTCGTTTCAACTGAAAAGTCCCTGGCCTTGCTACTGATATTCTTTATGTTCTACAACCTGTCTTCATTGGCGCACATTCAACCTGCCGAAGAAGTCAACATATTTGTCTTCGCACTTTGCTTTCTGCTGATAGACAGCAGGCGTTTTACACTGCTCCTGCTAACCGCAGCCGTGGGCGCAGCGGTCAAAACCACTATCATCTTTATCGTCCCTATCTACTTCGTATTTTGCATTCTCACTCGCCGGCCAGCGATTCGGACTTTGGTGGAAAGCGGCGTGCTTGTGGGCGTAATCAGCGCCATCGCCGGCGGAATCGCTCTACACTATTCAGCACCACGCGAATATTTGGGCGGACTCTGGCAGTATACCTACAACACCCAACAGATTCTCGACCTTTCCCCCCAGAGCTTCCCCTTCATCCTCGTTTCGCTTGCGCCGATGCTTTGTGTTTTCCACTCATGGCAAAAGCAGCCACCCATCATCCAGGCCGTCGCTATTGTCTGCCCGCTATTTGTAGCTGGCCACTACCTCATTTCGAGAGTGGAAGAATTCAGAACCTTTATGCCAATTGCTTTAGCGCTACTCATCGGAATGCTTATTTTCAGCAGCCAGTCATTCCAAGCCCACCCTACCAACGCTAGGCGAGGATGACCAGTACCAGCGGAGACTGACGATGGCCTTTCACAGGCCTATCATTAAAACAAACAAGACATTAAATCACTTTGGCTATACAAGACAAAACCTACTTCAAGGCTTTTGACGGTCTTCGTGGACTGGCAGCTATCGCTGTCGCGCTGCTTCATTGGCTACTCAGTTTTGTCGGCTATCTTGCAGTAGACTTCTTTCTGGTGCTCAGCGGCTTCATCCTGGCCCATCGTTACCTCTATGCGGCTAGTCCGGTTAGCAGCGGGAAGTTTGTTCTTAGCCGCTTTGCCAGGCTCTATCCGATGCATTTGTTCGGCCTACTCAGCTATACGCTGGCGCACAGATTGCTAGTTAAGGATATTCCGCGCTATCCAGATGGCACCTTATTCACGCTTCTTCAACAACTCACCTTGACTCATAACATAGGCCTGAATTCGCACGGACAGACATGGAACGTGCCGAGCTGGTCGATTTCCATGGAGTTCTGGTTGAATGTACTGTTTTTCTGCTGTATACACCGCAACACAAGCAGCCTGCCCCTACTATTGATCAGCGTTATCGGCTTAACGGTGATCTACAACCTGACCGGCCATATTGACACCACCTACCAGAATTATTTTCAGATCGCCAACTCCGGCCTGCTGCGCGGCTGGTCCTCTTTCGTGTTGGGGATCATTGCCTACCGCGGTTGGCGGCTGGCTCGCACGATAGAGTGGCCACCTCTGATACTTCTTCTCGCTAAATGCGTGATCTGTATAAGTGCATTAGCCCTGCTCTTCGCCCGTAGTGGAAATCTTAGCCTCCTAGATATTTTTGCCCCTATTGCCTTCACCGCGCTAGTCGTGGAGCTCGCTCTGGAACAAGGGATTCTGGCTTGGTTAGTAGCAAAGCTGCAGTGGCTCGGAACCATTTCTTATTCCATCTATCTGAACCACTTGATTATCTTGATGGTGATAGATTGCGGACTGGTACACCTAAGCCTCAGCCATGTACAGCTAACGCCACTGTACCTCGGAGGCCTGCTGGCTTATTTCGCGATAACTTACCGCCGGGTCGAGACGGCAGGCAAGCGATTGATCACGAAGCTCAGCATAACATGCTGATGCTCCGCACGAATCAGGCGACACCCTAAAGAGTGGTGTTAGATAAACAGCGGAAACCACGCACCAAAATCTTCAGCACAGACCTTTCCCGCGGATTGCCACAATGGTCAGAAATATACACATCAAATGGATGGTTGCAGTTCTTGGCATAGCTGCTGCTGTCAATATATTCACTAAAACCATTATTGTTCCAGAACTGGGCGACGGTAAGTTGATGGCCTTGATCCTCGCCAATCGAGAGATCTTTCCCGCCACAAAATATCTGGCAGGGATGGAGACTCTTCGCATGGGCTATGCAGCCATTTGGCAATTTCCGCCCTTATTAATCCTGCTGCCAGACACTATTATCAATCACTCAGACTTCATACGAATTGCCGGCATCGTTGTCATGGCTTGCATGTCCATTTATCTACTGCAGGCATACCCTGGCAAGTATCGCGTGCTGCTAGTCATAACAACCCCTATCTGGATATTGTTTTCTTTCGGCTACTTGGAATATTACCCATTCATAGCCGGGGTTTATCTAGCATTGCTCTGCTGGGCGTTCGATGGGGATTTTGAAGAAAAATCAGAGTTATCGATCGGCCTGATTGCTGGCAGCCTGCCGCTTTTATACTTGGGCTTTGCCCCTGTCAGTTTCATCATGTTGCTTGTTTATTTGTGGGGAGCCCGCACGGCAGTAGTTGCGCGCACTCTCGCCGCGCTATTTCTGGGCTTTGTCATTACGCTCAAGATTTTCTGGGCGAACAATCTATCGGACTACTTTATCAGTCTCTATCAAGAAATGAATTTCGGAGAGAAGAACACCGTCTATGAGGCATATCGTGGCATGTCCGCAAACGCGACCTCAATTTTCTTTAAGAGCAGCTACGTTTGGTCTGTTGCGCACTTAAAAGAAATATCCGGCATGCTGGCGTATGGTCTTGGCCTGGCCCCCATAGCCATTTTTGCTATCGGGATTTTCGTCCACATAAGAAAGGTAGTTTTTTTCACCAAAAAATCAATCCTTGCCATTCTTATTTTGGGCTGGGCACTGTTTTATCTTATCTACACTATTCCCAAGCTAGGGCCGATCGTAGATATAGACATGTTCTTCATGACATATATTACAGTTGCATTCTTCGGTGGCGCACTGCTAGATATGAGCAAAAATATTAAGCATACCGCCATCGGCACGCTTTGCTTGCTCAGCACCTGCGCATCCCTCATGCTTCTTTTGCGCCTGACCGCTATATAAGTTGCCACCTCAGTGATCGCTTAAAAATACCGGCTCCGCCTTGATAGTATAGGCAACTCAACATATCGGTAGGTCAAATATGCCAACAACAGAGTCGATGGCATAACAATTGCCAGATTGATAATTGGCGAAAAATTGAACTTAACCACCAGCAACCACAGCAAAGGCCAGTGCCACAAATAAATTCCATAGCACATCAAGCCAATACCCTGTATCGGGCGACAACTCAAGAACGACTTCAAACGATTTTTCGTAGGGGCTATCAGCACCAGTATGGTTGCGCTGGAAAGCAATAAGACTAGACTTTGCTGCCAAACGAAATAGTAAATTTCGCGAGGCTTACAAAATAATACAAGCGCACACAGCACTAACGCGGATGCTTGCATAAGCCTTAGAAAAACAGGCGAACGATGCCACCCTTCACCCCATGCATCCCACGCCAGGGCCAAAATCCCCCCCATGAAAAATGCATCCATGCGCGTATCCAAACCATAGTAAACTCTAGACCACTCCACACCCTCATTAATCAAAAAATTACGCCACGCAACAGCAACAACCATAAATCCAGCGAACAGCAACAACACTTTCACCCGACTCAGCCTTAACTTCAAGACCACCAGCAACAGTGCCGGCCACAACAAATAAAACTGCTCCTCTATTGAAAGAGACCATGTGTGCTCAAAATATGTCGGATACACATGCGCATTAAGCTTTGTCCAGTTGGAATAATAAAGCAATGTTCTGACAGCATCTTCCCATACAGGAGCAAGGTCATGAACTAGAAATACAGCAGCAATTAAATAAACAACTATCACCAACATGAGCGCCGGATAAAGTCGCCGCACGCGCCGGCTGAAGAACTTGAACAGCTGCAACTGCCCGGTCCGCTCTATATTTCTGAGCAGAATTAGAGTAATTAAGAACCCCGAGATAACAAAAAATATATCCATCATAATTTGCGCACCCGGAAACCAGGACAGTTTTACGTGCGCAAAAATAACTCCAAGCGCCATCAAGCCGCGCAGCCCATCTAGAGCAGGGAAATACTGCCCCGCTTGATCTGCACGACAAGCTAGCTGATCTGCGGCTAAATTTGACATTAAATAGCTCACCAAACAACGAAATAGAATTAATTATGCTTGAGAATTGATGCCAGATCGCTACAAGCGGGCTCAATAGAGCACGAGATTATGCAAGGAACCTTAAGCTCCCTTAGTTCGACGACTCCGGCACTCTAGACGCCTAGCAACTTAAACTGCCCCGTTACGATTTAACTTACTTGGAACGGCCTGCATTCGACGCACTCGCACTAATCCAAGAGTAAAACTGACAACGCCCTAATTGCTGTCCGCTTGACAATACTAGACCCTTCCGCCTCTCAAAAGTCGCGTTCCAACTTAAAGCGCTCAACATATGCATATAACGGCTATCAGAGCTTGAAAAAGGCGGTACTTAAATAAACACCCCAGCAACCATATGGGTTACAGGGCGGCCATTTCGCAAATTCAGGGCCATTTCATAGCCACCTAACGAATCAGAACTGTTTGTACCCCTATCGCCAATGTGCGCTGATCACCGTTACCAGGCTTGCGCGCATCGGGTAGATCAAATTCGAAAGCATTTAACCCGTCTCCACGGAGTAAGGCAGGAGAAAATCCTACTGACCAGCTACAGCAGCTGGCACTCTCATCCAACCTAACTGTGGAAATCTCTGCGCCATTCAGGCGTATCGTCACCTGTTGAGCCCCTAAAATAGGCCCTCTGACTATGAGTTCGCCCTTATACTTATGCTCCGGCCGGGAGGAAAACAATATTGTTGCGCGATAACCACTACTCCAGCGATGTGTCTTCTCGGCGGCACTCCAATCAGGGAAGCTTCTGTTATCTTTGAAATCAGGCTTATCTGGGAGGACTATAACCTCCAATTGTCCATCATCTCGGATTTCAGACACCTTACCCCGAGCCTGCTCAGGCTGATGCAGCCACCTTAGCCGTGGGTATACAGCCTCCATAATATTAGTCATAGGCTTACGCGCCCCCATAAAACCATATACGAACGCGGGAAAATCTGCAGGCCAAACTACCCGTGGAGAAAGCTCAATGGATGCGGCCTTGAGCGAACGGTCCAGCTCGCTCATAAAGTCATGGGTGAGGCGATGTTGTTCATAAGCCTTTGAAAAAATAGAGCGACTCGCATAATAAGAGCCTACAGGGTAGCAAATAAGCACTGCAAGCAATACCAAAGACCTGTAATGCTTTCTACTTGGAGAAAATGCTTTGGTTGAAGAATCAATATGTTCCGTTATGATCAATATAGTGAAAATGGCAACTACAAAAAGCTCATCCGAGTAGTAGCGCATAGATGCTAAGGGAAAGCCTGCAAGAGCGCCTCGCCCAACCACCGCCAAGGTAAAGCTAATGATCAGTGTTGCAAGCAACGCCGCTATTGGCAATGCGCTACGTGGCCTGCGCCAGATCGACCAGCATGCTAGGCTAACCCAGAATATTCCAGCAACCCATTCTGCCCAACTCTGTTCAATTGGTAAAAATAATAAAACAGCCCCAAGTCGAGTGACAAAATTAAATGCAACCGAAAGTACTTCTGGCACATCCATTTCATTATTAAGTTGTATAGTCGGCGAGCAAAGCAGGTACCAAGCCACATAAACTGCTGAGATCAGTGACATGCATATACACAGCCCCCCCCCCTCGCGAGACAATTTCTTGTTGAAGAAAGAAAGACAACCCTCGACAGCGATTAAGATAACGGGAAACAAAATAGCCTTTATGTAGAATCCGAGCGCAATAACCTGCATTGCCAAGCAGAGCAGCGCCTCAGCTTTTCGTCTATTTTCACGATAGCGCAGGTAGTAAAAACAGGCCATCGCCTGCAGCAGCAGATAGGGAATTCTATGGATAGCTGCGCTCCACCAGATCAAAATGTGCAACCATGCAGGACTCGTCGCAGCTATGAGCGTGACTAATAAAGCCATACGCTGTGGAGCTAGCCGGTTCAAAACAAGGTACAGAAGAAGAACTCCCCCTATCCAGCCTGCGATCATGACCCCCAAAGCAACATCGAAATTTAAGGGAGACAGCTTAAAAAGCAAATAGCTCGCGAGCTGATGCAAGGGGGCGAAATGCACATCTATACGCGTCGCCAGCATCTCGCCTAAACTCTTCGAAATAGCATCATCAAAATGATCAAAGTCATCACTTATAAAATGACTATTATGCCGAACAAAAATAACGGTCGCACTGATGAATAGCAATATCATTAATGATGTAACGAATGGGGTGACTCGATCGATAGAGCCTAGGGTACCTGCGGCTCTTTCGTGCAAGCATCTAATACCAAAGTTCCTCACAAATTGACTATTCACTTGATAGCCTCTTTAATCATCGGAATGATGGTGCAACCACTGTCAAGTCCTTTGCGCGGATAACCATCCCAGTCATAAACAAACAAATAGTTGGGAAACATTGCGCTGTCACAAAGTACTCGATAATCCACACTACGCGCGGGAAAGACTTGGGTCACACTGTGGGCAGAACCTGTCCAGCGCGCACCGGAACGGAAGAAATCGTCAAAGAAGTATTGTTCAACGCCGGAATAACCGAACGAGACGGTAGTATCAGGTGGTAAGGTTGCAATAAAAGCCCTAACCTTATCGATTTCACTGGCTGGCAGGAAGTTACGGGACAACATCGACAAGCGTGGATTGAGTGCATCGATTTGGGGATTGCCACTGCCGGCATGCAGCCCCAATTGGTAAAACAGGCCACCAGCAATCAACGCACAACCTATGCGACACCAAGCTCTACTCAGCGTGGCCGTGCTGACCAACACGCCCAGCAATAATAGCCAGAAACCGAAGTTATATCCAAAGCTGTACCACATGTTGTGACCGTTCAAAGTCATGGCAATAAAGGCCACACCATACAACGACAGAAAAGCCTCCGCTCCGAGACGGCGATGTGCAATCAACTGTAAGAAAGGAATCAATAGCACTAGGCCAAGCAGCGTCCAGCCTTCACTCCCCCCCATCACCGGCGAGCCCAATTTATAGGCAAACTGGAACTGCATGTCCTGCCAAAATCCATCGATATGCTTGATTACAAACAAGCCATAACTAGCCAGCGTCAGTGCGGCGATGACCAACGCCAGCAACTCACCCGGACCGATGCTGAGGGTTTCTCGGTGCAAAATCTTCCATAATACCAGTACGCCATAGGGCAGCAGGAAATACACTGCATTGAAATGCACGATTGCACCGAGCAGCACCAGCGCCAGCCCCAAGGCATACTTATCTCTTAGTACCGCCAACAGAGAGAGCAGAAAGATTAATGTATATAACCCTTCCATCCGCGCAATATTGGAAATCGCCAGCGAATAAGGCGAGAGAAAAGCTAATAGCATCAGCACCAGTGCCAGCCTCTGCCGCCAGCCACTCAGCGTGATGTGAACAATTACGAGCCCCACCCCAAAACAGCCCAAGTACATCAGGGTAGAAGCCCAGCGGGAGATCTCGAAGCTATACCCGAAAATCTTATATATACCGGACAAGAGCAACATGTATCCCGGCGGCATCCACATTACCACACGCTCACTGTTCAACCCGTATACATAAAAACTTCCTGTATGGCTAAACTCGAATGCCTGCGAAGTGAAAGCAGTTTCATCATTCCATGGAATGGGAAATTCGAAACCCAAGCTCATACGGATAAATAAGACCACGGCGCCGACCAAGCCCGTGCAGGCCAGCATCACCCAATACCGTCTAGCACATGCAAGACTGCGATCCAGTGGAAAAAAAGAAGACATCGAAAGTAGTCCTTAGAGCTCTATGCCGGCTTACGAGCAATGATTGCCTGGCTCTTTGGCATGGCCTCATCCAAGGCTTTCTTGATACGCGGGCCGTCGCGCATTTTAAGAAGCATGTCCCATGTTCTGGCCCAACTTTCCAACAACGGGTGCCATGGCGGAGACAGATCCTGATCGCATGTCCAGAAGAACGCCCAAAAGATTGACCAATAGAACCCATAATAGGCATGCTTCTCAATGATCAGGCCGGCGTCCACTATCAACTGTTCGAACTCGGCCCGACTGAAGACATTGATGTGATTGGGCTTCTCGAAGTGCCCCGGAGGGGCTAGGTGCTTTTGAACCAGCTCACTTGTGGCATCTGGAACACTTAGCAAATACAACGCACCTGGTTTTCCTACGCGGACAAGCTCGTGAATGAAACTCGACGGGGAATCAACATGCTCCATGACTTCCATAGCGATGATTTTATCAGCATAGGCATCGGGCAGCGGTAACGGATCTGCATCACTCACCAATCCATGAACGCCACGAGCATTGAATTGCTCTAGGCGGCTACTCACAGTGGCTATTTTCTCCGAATCGATATCGGCAAACGTTACTTCGGCACCAAGTTTTGCACAAAAGCCAATGAAAGTGCCGTCGCCGCAGCCGACATCCAATACATGGTCATCCGCACTGACGGGGAACCCCTCAAGCAACTCCCCGGTCTCTTCCTTGAACCAGCCACTCAAAGAGGCGTCTACCAGCGTGAAGTCTGCCGGCACCGGCTCAACGGGACTGGACTCTTGTACAGACAAAGGCTGAACAGTTTTCTTGCGAAAGAAATTATTAAATGAAGAGAGCATGTTTCACTCAAGTTCGACAGATGAAACGGGTTTACGCGCCAGGATGATTTGCGTTTTAGGCAGGGCCTGATCCAGGGCTGCACGAATTTTTTCACCGCCTGGCAGGTTGATGGTCGCGTGCCAGAGAGTGGCCCAACTATTTAGCAGCGGATGAAAGGGCCCCTCCAGCTGATCGTGAGTCGCGCCGCTGAAGACGTGCCCTTCGGCCTGCTTGGTGCCCCAAAACAGCATCATCCACAGCGTCCAATAAAAGCCATAAGAATCTCGACTTTCGATAATCAGCCCGGCGTTTTCCACCAATTCGACGAATGCTTCGCGGGAGAACACATTGATATGGTTGGGGGGCTCGAAATGCAGCGCTGGCGCTACCGCACGCTGCAGTTCCTCACTCGCCCGATCGGGCACCGAAATAAAATACTGCGCACCAGGGCGACCGACCCTGACCAACTCTTGGAGTATCGCCAATGGCTGCTCGACATGCTCCAACACTTCGAGGGCAATGACTTTGCTGGCCAGATTGTCCGCCAAGGGTAAGGGCAGACTATTCGAGACGATGCCCTCAGCCTGCCGGGCCGACGTCTCGCGAACTTTTTCTCGCAACGCCTCGACTTTCTCCGCCTCGCTGTCGGTAAAGATCACGTGCGCACCGCGACGAGCACAGAACAGCGTCGAACCGCCGTGCCCGCAACCCAGATCCAGCACTACATCGTCTGCGGCTATGCTGAAACCACGAAACAGCTCATCCGAGGCATTCTGAAACCACCCTCCCATCACCGCGTCAACCAAACCGCAGTCACGCGGGTCGACTACTTGCAAAGCAGGCGGTTGCGTAGTCTGAGCAGCACCATGGACGGCCGAACAACAGCGCTGCCACCATTTACGCATGAGCCGCATGAGCCCCTCCCATAACCAGAAACTCTCTTAGGCGCCCTGCGGTAACGGCCTGCGAACAATGGCTCCTCATTCGCTCGATAGCATTGTCTGACAGCCGCCGGTATTCCTGCGGAGCCTGTCGATAGCAGTTGTAGGCAGCGATATAAGCGCTGCGCAAAGAGTCCCAGTCGATCTGGTGACGCACCGTGCGGTACGCCAGACGTGGGTCGTGCGACCAAGCCGTAGCATCTTCCCAACTTGAAACCACGAAGCCGACATCCTCATCCATGTAATCGAGCATGGCCGAATGCCGAGGCGCCACGGCGGGCTTGCCACATGAAAGAAACTCCATCAACGGCAGGCATTGGCCTTCACCATGCGAGGCATTGACGGCGAAGGCGGTGGCCTGAATGAGGCTATCGAACTCCTTGCCGTCCAGGTAGCCTTGTAGCAGCACGACCCGGCATTTGAACTTGGGCATGCGCGCCAGCCAGATCAGCATGTCGTGCATGGCCGACTCGTACTCGCGATGGCCCAGCTTGAACACCAGGGTGGCATCTTCGGTATCGCGAAACGCCGAACAGAACGCGGTCAACATGTCCGCCCAGTTCTTGCGACCATCGTAGGGATTGAACAACGCGGTAAATACCACGCCAGACAATGTCAGCCTGCATTCGCCCGGGGTCCAGACCGGCATTTTCGGCGCCAGGCCTTGAGTGCCAGGATGCGGAGGCTCTACGGGGTTGTCAGGTTCCAGCTTCGCCTTTTCCGAAGTGCGCAGTTCCAGGCCTTCGATGGCGACTGAATGGGGACGACACGCGGCACGCCAGACTGCCTGGGATACCTGTTTCAGCCATTGCCGCAGGTAGCGCCACGTGATAGTCGCGACCGATTCGGTGCGGCAGACAGGAACCTCGGCCTGGGGAGCCTGCCGCCGACGCATGGCGCTCTCGTGCTCACGAATCGCCTGCACTACGCAGGCGATCGCATCCTGCCCTGAGATATAGGGGCTAAGAGCCGGGTCGCAAGTGTCCGCAATCACACCATCGGCAACCTTGATCACGGTTTTCTCGGGAATCCCGCGCCTGTCACGACGAAAAGCCGCGAACTTGTCCCATACCGGTGATGGCATGGAGGCAATCGGGTAGTCCACGCCCAGTTCGGCCCGCACGCTGCGCACAATCAGCTCGGAGTGGGTAATCGCCATTCCAAACCGGGCAAGCATCGCACTCCAATTCTGCCGCTCATCGCCTTGCCAGCTTTCGTTGGGGATGCTGTAGAACTCCCAGGCAAACACAGGTATGACCTTGCACGGCAAATCGGTGGGGGACTTGTGCGGCGGGGTGAACGCCAGTAGCACGCAATCGTCGCCGGTCGAGGTGCAGGCCTCATGCAAGCCTGTCACTTCGGCCAGGTCGCGCACCACAACTACCTCGGCAAGCTCCTGCAGCACCGGTAGGAAGTCTCGTAATACGAAGTAATAGCTGTAGTCCGGCAGGCCAAGACTAGAACCAATCGTGTCGGCGTTTACCGCTGAATACACCAGGATCTTCATGCTCTGTTTTGCCGCTTATCCAGAATACGGGAGGGGTCTAGGGCCTGAATGAACTCGGACAGCTGCCGAGCGACCTGATCCTGCGATGCGAAACCCTGCAGCCGCGCGCAGGCGCTCTTCGACATCGACCGGTAGCGCTCAGGCTCCTCGCGCACCACCCGGAAGCTCTCTCTGAACGCCGCCACCAGCGAAGCCCAGTTCAGCCGGTGCCGATGTGTCATGTAGACGCCTGAGGGGTCATGCGGCCAGCAGAAGGGCTCCCGCGAGCAGTCGACGGTAAAGGCCAGGGAGCCCTGGATATAATCGGCCATGGCGGTGTGCGTTGGCGCCAATGCCGGACACCCCGCGGAAAGAAACTCCATCAGCGGCAGGCACAAGCCCTCCCCGGAAGAGGCATTGACGTAGTAGCTGGTGGCCTTGATCAGCTCCTGATACTGCCCCTCTTCCAGAAAACCATGCACTACCAGTACCCGGCACTTGAATGGCGAAAGACGCGACAGCAGAGTAATCAGGACGATCCGGTAATACTCCAGATCGTAGTGGGTCATCTTGACGACCAGGGTAGCCTCGGCTTCGTCCTTGAAAGCCCAGCAGAACGCCGCGATGATTTCCGTCCAGTTCTTGCGGCTATCCGCCGGATTCAGCAGCGTGGTGTAGACGACTCCGGTCACCTGCAAATTGAGAGGAGTTTCCGTGAACAGCACCCCCGCCGGCACTGCAGGCCGCACGGAAACAGCTGCATCGTCTGCAACGCTTGCGCCATTGGCCTTATCCCGTGACGCACGCGGCAAAGCCAGCTCATTGCGCCACTCCTGGTAGAGTTGCTTGCTCAGGGCCCAGAGTCCGGGCGCATCTTCAGGCATGGCACGCTCTGCAGGCTCGACGCCGTTTGGCGCATTGCTCTCCGGCGCTAGATGTGCGGTTTCCGGCACCAGGCCGTCAGCCGAGAGGCCCAAGATGGCGCTATCAATCAAATATCCGGTGAAGGAAAAATAGCGCGCATCACGCAGTGGCAAATGCCCATCGGCCTCAGCCAGATGGGCGTAGTGATTCCACACCGGGGCGGGGATGGCGGCAATCGGAAAACCAGGCGCCTCCCGCTCCACCAAGTGCTGCGACTCACGGCTGGTGCAAATGGCTCCGGCTATATGGCGAAACACGTACCGCCAATCATTGCGTGGTTCGTCATCCCAGGGCTCGTCAGGTAGAGAGTCGAACTCCCAGGCGAACAGACAAAGCGTCGGGCAGTCCAGGCCGACCGGCGTCTGATGGGGAGGGCTGACACTGAGGAACAGCACCGCCTCCCCCGCCTCGGTATACTGACGGTACAGACTATCGACGTCCGCCACCGAGTCCAGCACCTCGATTTGAGCTATCCGTTCAAGTGCGGGAAGAAACTCCTTCAGCAGGAAGTAATAGCTGTACTCCGGCTTGCCTAGAGACGCTTGGATGCTGGCCTGGCTGATCTTAGAGCAAACGAGAATTATCATCTGTATCGCTTGTTGTGGGGATAGTGCGCCTATCTTGCACTCGGACTCTTGTTATTCACCACATGGCCTTGCGAACGAAACCTGCTCGTCACGTGGTCGCGCGCATAGCAACAGTTATTGCTGTGGCTTGCAATAGTGGGCCGCTTGGAAAGCCTGACCCGCAGGTCGACTTTCTGCCCAATAGACAGACGCCTTTTCATCTTCCTTGTGCGCCAACGCAACTCGCGACTGAGTTGAATAACAGTGGAGCGTTCATGTCCAATACTTCACCTATCTCCCTCCCTGCATAGAGCCACCATGCGCCATCTACTGCTTAGCATCATCGTCACCGGCCTCTGCCTCGCCGCCACCGCCCAGGCGCAGACCCTGGTGGCCACCAGCAATATCCTGGTGCGCGCCCTGGATCGCAGCCTGGACTTCACCTCCGACACCACCACCTCGATCCGCGATATGAAGGTGGTGCTGGCCGCCCGTGACGATGCCGCCAGCTTCGTCGCCAGCGGCGGCGATATCCGTGGCGCGCGCCTGGAGGCGGCCTTCGCCACCCTGCGCGAGCAGCTGCCCGAGGCCCGCGCAGCCTCCGACCGGCAACTGGCCGAAGCCATTCTCGCTCTGTGAACCCCCATCCCGCGCGCTGGCTGCTGGCGCTTGTGCTGCTGGTCGGCGCCGGGGCCCAAGCCGGCCTGCGCCTGAGTCTGGACAACGAGGGCCTGTCCCCCACCCAGCGCCAGGTGAGTCTGGACCTGCTCGAGCAGGCGAGGGCGCATCTGCCGCCCAGCTTCATCGAGCGCCTGGATCGGCGAATCGAGGTGCGCTGGTCCGCCGAGCTGCCGGCCGCCGTCTACGGGCGCGCCACTCGCCGCGATGCCCTGCAGCTGAATGCCGAGCTGCTGCCGCGCCTGCTCGACCCGGCCCAGGCCAGCGCCCCCAGCGGTCGCACCCATGGCAGCCTGCGCCGCGAGTTGCTGGCCACCGTGCTGCACGAGCTGACTCACATATATGACCGCGCGCGGCTCTGGCCTGAGGCACAGCGCCAGTTGCTGGCGCGCTGCCGCCGCGCTACCCAGGTCAGCGGCCTGGTCGGCCAGCGCGGCGAGTGCCGTGGGCAGGACGCGCGGCGCTTCACGCTCAGCGACGACCCACAGCTGCTCGACCTGGCCGGCTGGCCGCAGACCGTGGGCCGCCGCGGCGCCCGCGAGCGGAACAACGGGCAAGCGGCGCGCAGCCCGGATGCCTATGAGCTGAGCAACCCGCGCGAGTTCGTCGCGGTGAACCTGGAGTACTTCCTCCTCGACCCGACCTACGCCTGCCGGCGCCCCGGCCTGCAACGCTACCTGCGCGAGCACTTCGCCTGGCAGCCGGCGCAGCAGGCCGAGTGCCCGGCCGAGCTCGCCTACCTCAACGCCGGCCGCGACTTCGCCCGTCAGCCGCTGGGCCAGCTCGACCCGGAGCGGGTCTACCAGGTCGACTATCTGCTGGCCGAGGCCAACCAGCAGTGGGCCAGCCGCTGGGGCCACAGCATGCTGCGCCTGGTCATCTGCGCCCCGGGCCGGCCGCGCGGTCCGGCCTGCCGGCTGGACCTGGAGCAACACCTGGTGCTGTCCTACCGCGCCTTCGTCGGCGACGTGCAGCTGTCCAGCTGGGACGGCCTGACCGGCGCCTACCCGTCGCGTCTATTCATCCTGCCGCTGGCCCAGGTGATAGAGGAGTACACCAAGGTCGAGCTGCGCGGCCTGGCCTCGGTGCCGCTGCGCCTGTCGCGCGACGAGATCGAGCGACTGGTGCAACGTGCCGCCGAGCAGCACTGGAGCTACGACGGCGACTACTGGTTCCTGTCCAACAACTGCGCGGTGGAGACCCTCAAGCTGCTGCGCGCCGGCACCGCGCGCAGCGAGTTGCAGGACCTCGACAGCATCATGCCCAACGGCCTGCTCGATCTGCTCGCCGCCCGCGGCCTGGCCGACCGCAGCGTGCTGGCCGACCCGCGCGAGGCGCTGCGCCTGGGTTATCGCTTCGACTCCTTCCGCGAACGCTACCAGGCCATGTTCGCCGTCCTGCGCACGCGCCTGCCGGTGCCGCAGCGGCAGGTCGAGGATTGGCTGGCACTGCCGGCCGCCGAGCGCCAGCGCTGGTTCGCTCGCGCCGACCTGCGCTCCGCGGCTGCCCTGCTACTGCTGGAGCAGGCGGCCCTGCGCCGCCAGCTGCTGCTGGCCCAGGAGCGGCTCAAGCAGCGCTACCTGAGCGGCCGCGGCGCCGGGAACCGGCGCCATGCCGAGGCCGATGCCACCCTGCGGCAGATTCTCGCCGGCAGCGGCTTCCTCAGTCGTCCGGCGGAGCTGCTCGACGCCGGCTACGGCCTGCCGCAACCCGGCGAGTGGCGGCAGCTGCAGGCCAGCAGCGGGGCGCGTCAGCTGCGCCTGCGCCAGCTCAGCGCAGCGCTCGACCGCGAGGTGCGCGAGCTGCTGGAGCCGGCGCTGCTGGCCGAGATCGAGGCGGGCGAGAGCAATCTCGAGCGCCTCGGCGAGCACCTGCGCGAACTGCACCGGGCCGGCGGCGGGCTGAGCCTGTAGCCGGTCTCATAGCCGTTCCTCGTCCTCTTCCGGCAACTGCGGGTCCAGCTGCAGCCAGGGCAGCCGGCTGCTGACCCAGATATGCCGGTCGGCCGGCGCCGCCTCGGGGTGGTCCAGGCTGGCCACGGTGATGTCCAGGCTGTCCGGGCTGCGATTGGTGAACAGGCTCAGTTGGCAACCGCAGCGGCCGCAGAAGTAGCGCAAGCAGCTGGCCGACGAGGCATAGGCCGCGGGGCTGCCCTGGCTCCAGCGGAAGCTCGCCAGCGGCACCGTGGCCCAGGTGGTGACGATGCCGCCGCCGGTGCGCCGGCACACCGAGCAATGGCAGTGGGCGATGTCGCGCAACGGCGCGTCGATGCGGTAGCGCAGCCGCCCGCAATGGCAGCCGCCGGTGACGGATTCGCGCATGGGAGCCCTCCTGAGGCATCTGCTCACCCTAGCGCGCCCGCGCGCTTTTGCCCAAGATGGCGTCTTTTCGCCCCGGAACCCGCCGTGACCACCCTGCTGCAAGCCCTCTGGCCCCTGTTCGCCCTGATCGTCGGCGGCTACGCCCTGCGCCGCTGGAATTTCCCCGGTGAGGCCTTCTGGCCGGCCGCCGAGCGCCTCAACTACTTCATCCTGTTTCCCGCCCTGCTGCTCAGCAGTCTGGCCAGCGCACCGCTGGACAACCCGGCGCTGCCACGCCTGGCCCTGGCCGTGCTGGGCGGCCTCGCCGCCGGCTGGCTGGGCCTGCTGCTGATGCGGCACCTACGCGACTGGCCGGCCGGGCGTTTCGGCGCCTTCACCCAGGGCGCCCTGCGCTTCAATACCTACCTCGGCCTGGCCGCCATCGGCAGCCTCCATGGCCAGCCCGGCCTGGTGCTGGCCGCGCTGCTGCTGGCGCTGCTGGTGCCGGCGGTGAATATCCTCTCGGTGTGGTCGCTGTCGGCGGAGCGCGGCATCGGTGCCCGCGGCCTGCTGCTGCCGATCCTGAAGAACCCCCTGATCCTCGCCTGTGCCGGCGGCGCGCTGCTCAACCTGCTCGGCATCGGCCTGCCCGGCGGCAGCGATCGCCTGCTCGGCCTGCTGGCCGCGGCCAGCCTGCCGCTCGGGCTGCTCTGCGTCGGCGCCGCGTTGCGCCCACAGGAGTTCAGGGGCGAGAAGTCCGCGCTGGTGTGGAACTGCGCCCTGCGCCTGCTGGCCATGCCGGCGCTGGCCTATGCCGTGGCCCGCCTGCTGCAGTTGCCACCGCTGGAGAGCGCGCTGCTGGTGCTGTTCTTCGCCCTGCCCACGGCGCCCACCGCCTATGTGCTGACCCGCCAGCTGGGCGGCGACGGTCAACTGATGGCCGGCATCATCACCCTGCAGACCCTCGCCTCGGCCGCCAGCCTGCCGCTGGTGCTGGCCCTGCTCGGCGGCTGACGACCTGCCGCCGCGCGGCCCCGGCGAAAGCCTGGCGCAAGCCATAGCCCGCAGCATTTGGCCACACAAATTCCTCTGCGCCGCCGGCAGCATTCCGTCTGCGGCGACGCTAGAATCGCGCACCGCATCCCCCCTGCAGAGATCCTTCTATGGAATGGCTGACCAACCCCGAGATCTGGGTTGCCTTTCTGACCCTGACCGCCCTGGAGATCGTCCTCGGCATCGACAACATCATCATGATCGCCATCCTGGTCGGGCGCATGCCGCCGCACCTGCAGGCGCGCACCCGCCTGTTCGGCCTGGCCCTGGCGATGATCACCCGCATCGCCCTGCTGCTGTCGATCACCTGGATCATGCGCTTGACCAACGACCTGTTCGAACTGTTCGGCCAGGGCATCTCCGGGCGCGACCTGATCCTGTTCTTCGGCGGTCTGTTCCTGCTGTGGAAGAGCACCACCGAGATGTATCACAGCCTGGAAGGCGAGGACGAAAGCGAGCAGACGCCGGGCAACGCCGCCGCGCGCAACTTCATCGGCACCATCATCCAGATCGCCATCATCGACATCGTGTTCAGCCTGGATTCGGTGATCACCGCCGTCGGCATGGTCGACCAGGTGCCGGTGATGGTCGCCGCGATCATAGTCGCAGTGCTGGTGATGATGCTGGCCGCCGGCACCATCAGCGACTTCATCGACAGGCACCCGTCGCTGAAGATGCTGGCCCTGGCCTTCCTGGTGGTGGTCGGCACCGTACTGATCGCCGAGGCCTTCGAGGTCCATGTGCCCAAGGGCTACGTCTACTTTGCTATGGCCTTCTCCCTCGGCGTCGAGGCCCTGAATATCCGCATGCGCGTGCTGCGCGGGCGCAAGGAAGACCCGGTCAAGCTGCGCAAGGAGATTCCGGGCGAGTAAGCCGGGAACGCCAGAAAACGGGGCCGCATGGCCCCGTTTTGCATGGCGGCGGGATTGCGATCCGCGCTAGCCGCAATCGCGCAAAGGTCTAATGCTCTGTTGCCACTCGTCCTAACTGTTCAAGTGACCGGCCCCGCCGGTCATTCACTACAGGGACAAGGAGGCAGTTATGAAGAAGATACTGAGCATCGATGGCGGCGGCATCCGCGGCATCATCCCGGCGCTGGTACTGGCCGAGATCGAGAGGAAAACCGGAAGGCCTATTGCGGAACTGTTCGACCTGATCATCGGGACCTCGACCGGCGGGCTGCTGGCGCTGGGGTTCGGCAAACGCAGCCAGGCCGGCGGCGCGCAGTATTCGGCCCGGGAACTGAGCGAACTCTACGAGAAGCGGGGAGCCGAGATATTCTCGCGCTCTCTCTGGAGGAGAATGCCGGGCTACAACATCACCGACGAGAAATACTCGCACGAGGGCCTGGAGACGGTGCTCGAGGAGTACTTCGGCGACGACAGGCTCGGCCAGCTGAGCCCGAATATCGTGGTGACCGCTTACGACCTCCATCAGCGCGACCCGCTGTTCCTGAAAAGCTGGAACACAGCGCACCGCGACATCCGGGTCCGCGACGCAGCCCGCGCCACCTCGGCGGCGCCCACCTACTTCGAGCCCCTGCCACTGCAGGTGTGCGAGAACGACTGCGCCCTGGTCGACGGCGGCGTGTTCATCAACAACCCGGCGGTGTCCGGCTATGCCGAGGCGCGCAGGCTGTTTCCCGAGGAAGAGGCGTTCTTCGTACTCTCCCTCGGCACCGGGCAGATGACGCGCAAGATCCCCTACCAGGATGCCAAGGACTGGGGCCAGGCCGCCTGGGTCATTCCCCTGCTCAGCTGCATGTTCGATGGCGTGTCCGACGCGGCGGACTACCAGATGCGCCAGATCCTGCCGGAAGGCTCCTACTTCCGGCTGCAGGCCAACCTGGGCAAGAGAGGCGATCCGCTGCGCGCCAACGACGACATGGACGACGCCAGCGAGCGCAATATCCGCGATCTGCAGGCACTCGCGGTGCACCTCATTCATTCGCATGCGGAAGAGCTGAAGGCGATCTGTGCCGCACTCACGGCGGGAGGTGAGCATGCACAAGCTCGTCGTCGGCCAGACGCGGCATGACATCCGCATCGACTCAAGGCTACGCTGGAACGCCACGGGGATTCGGGTGGGTCCCGGGGAGTCGTACCGGGTGCAGGCGTCCGCCGATCGGTGGTACGACGCCGGCATTCCGGCAGACGCCGACGGACAGCCGGGCAACCTGTTGCAGAAGCTGTTCAAGTGGCTGATTCGCTGCAAGCAGGCGACCTGGTTCCAACTGGTTGGCGCCCTGGGGCAGTCCGACAGGCAGCTGTTCCCGCTGGGGCGGGATGCCTGTTTTACGATTCCCAGCGGTGCGGAGTCCGAGCTGACCCTGTTCGCCAACGACGTGTCGTTCATGTACGGCAATAACAGCGGCTGCATCTCCATCCACATCACCCGGCTGGCCTGAGCGCCACACGGAGGGGCATATCGCCTCTCCGTGCGGCGGCAGGGTCATCGGTCGACGAAGCGCTCGCCGCGGAACCTGCGCCGCGCATTGCCCCGCTCCAGCCGGTGTCGTGCAGGGCGCCCCGGCATGCGTCGGCGATACCCGGCTTACTCCGGCAGTCTCAGCTTCAGCCGGCCGGGGTGCTGTTTGAGCAGCGCGTAGGGCAGCACCGGCCAGTCGACCAGGTCGCAGGGGCGCATGGCCCGGGCAAAGTAGGGGGCGAGGTGAAGTCCCTCGGGGGTGAGGTACCAGGCGGGAAAGTTCCATACCTCGCTGTCGGCGTATCGGCAATCGTCGTCCTCGGGCTCGGCCATGCGATCCGGGTAGAGCCGGCCCAGCTGCTCGACCAGCCAGGGCGCCAGTCGCTCCGAGCGGTAGTCGGAGTAGGTGGTGAAGTCCACCGAGCCGGGCACCGGCCTGCCCTCGCCATCGTCGCGGTAGAGCAAGGCCGGCCCGTCGGCGACCCACAGCACATCCTCCAGCGCCAGCACCTCGCCGGTGCGTGCATCGAGCGTCAGCGGGGAGGCACTGAAATCGGGGTGCGCACCGCCACAGTAGTAGCTGGTGAGGATGTCCAGGCTGACGACCTGGGCCGACAGCAGCGCCGGTTTCAGCGTCTGCATGAACTCGTCGCCACCCAGCTTGCAGCCGTGATAGTCGATCACATCCGTCCACAGCCGCTCGCGCAGGCGTTGATTGATCAGCGCCAGCTGCGCCGGGGGATAGCCATCCAGCACTTCGAATGCAGTCAGGCCTGAGACAGGCTCGCGCCACCACTGCAGTTCATGCCCCATGAAGCGCTGTCGCTTGCTGGGCTCAAGCGGCGAAGCCTTGAGACGCAGGAAGTCGTAGGGAGACTCCGCGTGGATGCGTTGCCAGAAGGGCTCGTCGTCAGTCGGCGGCGGCTCGACGGACAGCCGGCTCAGACTCACGACCAGGCGCTTGCCCTGCGGCCCGCGCCACTCGCCCTGCCAGCCCTGGGCGGTGCGTTGCAGCTGCAGTTCGGGCCGCGGGATATCGTCATAGCGTTCACGCCCTTCCCGCAGGCTGAGCTGCGCACCCTGCAGCTTGCCTTCCAGGGCCAGGTCATGGCGGTACTTGCGGTAGAAATAGCGGCCGGTGACCTGTTCGGGATCGCGCAGATCCAACTCCACCACGACCTCCATCCTGCCCAGCGTGCCGCCGAACAGCTGGGGCCCTTCGGCCGCGAGCAACGCGGGCGAGAGCACAAACAGCATGAGCGCCAGCAGTCGGCGCAGGAACCTTTCCTTGTTCATCGAAAATTCCTAGCTAAAAAGATCGAGTTGGCCCCGTCCCGGGTGGGGACAAGTGTTCTCGGATACCATGATGGCCAGCCGCTGCGCCAACCCCGCCGCGCGCTCGGCCTTGGTGTTCACCGCCTCGCTCAGGCGCGCCGGCAGCCCCCATATCTCCACCTTGTGCTTGGCGCGGGTGATGCCGGTGTAGAACAGCGCGCGGGTCAGCAGCGGGCTGGGACTTTCCGGCAGGGCCAACAGCACCTCGGCGAACTCCGAGCCCTGGCTCTTGTGCACGGTCATGGCGAAGGCGCTGTCGTGGCTGGGCAGGCGCGCCGGGGCGAAGGCGCGAAAGCCCTGTTCCCCCTCGAAATAGACGCGCAGGCCGTGCTCGGAAGCGAGGCAGATGCCGATATCGCCGTTGAACAGACCCAGCGCGTAGTCGTTCTGCCGTACCATCACCGCGCGGCCGGGGTACCAGCGCTCGCGCTCGGGCAGCGAATAGCGGCGCTTGATCCGCACCTCCAGCGCCTCGTTGAGGCCGGCGACGCCCCAGGGCCCCTCGCGTTGGGCTGTGAGCGCGCGGAAGGCGTTGAAGGCGACGAAGGCCTCGCCCGCATCGCCGCGCCGCGCCGCCTGCAGATAGGGCAGATAGCCCTGCTCCAGGCGCGCCAGCAACGCGGCCTGAGTCGGCTCTGCCTGCCAGGCCAGGTCCGCACGATTCTCCCTGAGCAGGTTGAGGGTGCCGGCGGCATCGCCACCGTTGATGCGCCGGGCCAGCTCGCCGATGCCGCTGTCACCGGCAAAACGGTGGCTGTGGGTGAGCAGCACCACGGCGTCGCCCAGCGCCGAGCGCGGCGCCTGCACCGGCACGCTCTGCCCGGTGATGCGCCGCAGCTCGGCGGCGGCCGCCGCATCGAAACCGCGGCCCTCGCACAGCTCGGCGAACACCGCGCCGGCCTCCACGGCGGCCAGTTGGTCCTTGTCGCCGAGCAGGATCAGTCGCGCCTGCGGCGGCAGGGCATCGACCAGCTTGGCCATCAGCGCCAGGTCGACCATCGACGCCTCGTCCACCACCAGCACATCCAGCGCCAGCGGCCGCGCCGCGTCATGGCGCACCGCCGGGCTGTCGCCACGGCTGCCGAGCAGGCGGTGCAGGGTGCGCGCCTCCTCGGGCAGCAGCGCCTTGAGTTCATCGGCCAGCGGCAGGCTGGCCTTGGCATGGCGAAGCGCCTCGGCCATGCGCGCCGCCGCCTTGCCGGTCGGCGCGGCCAGGCCGATGGCCAGGCGCTCGCCGCCGGGCTGCTCCAGCAGCGCGGCGAGCAGGCGCACCACCGTGGTGGTCTTGCCGGTGCCGGGGCCGCCGGAGATCACCGCCAGCCGGCGGCGCACCGCCTGCGCGGCGGCCAGGCGCTGCCAGTCGGGTTGTTGCCCCGCTTGTGATGAAGAGTTAAAGGCGAACAGCCGCGTCAAGCTCTCGCCCAGCTGCCGCTCATCGACCTCGGGGTGCTCGGCCGCCATGGCCAGCAGGCGCTCGCCCAGACGCTGTTCGTAAGCCTGATAGCGCGCCAGGTACAGGCGCTCCTCTTCCAGTATCAGCGGGGCGAACACGCCAGGAGCGCCGACCAGCGCCGAGCCTGACAGCAGCCTGCGCAGCTCGGCCAGCGGCGGCAGAGCGAAGTCGAATTCCGGCCAGGGCCGGCGCCCGGCCAGCCGCGCCAGCGGCAGGCACACATCACCGGCGGCCAGGGCCTCGCTGCACAGCGCCGCGCAGGCCAGCACGGCCTCGTCGGCCAGCGGATCGAGACGCCGCAGGCTGGCCAGCAGGGCGCGCTCCAGCGGGCCGAGGGGGATGTCTGCAATGCTCATGCGGTGCTCTCCCTCACCCCAACCCTCTCCCGGAGGGAGAGGGGGCGGTTGCGGAGTTTATTCGAGACAACCTGGTTGAAAGCTGCAGCGGCCATTCCCCTCTCCCATCGGGAGAGGGCCAGGGTGAGGGTCGCTCTTTCACAGGTCATGGGGCGTCGCCTGCAAAGAGCCGATCCAGCGCATCCAGCAGCCCATCGCTGGGCCGGGCGAAATACACCCCGGCCGCCGGCATGCCGCGCAGGAACAGGTACCAGGCGCCGCCCAGCTGCTCGTCGGCAAAATCGGCCAGGCGCGTGCGCAGGAAGCGGCGCAGCGCCACCAGGTAGATCAGGTACTGCAGATGGTAATGCTCGGCGGCGATGGCCTGCTCCAGGCGCTCGGCGCCGTAGTGGGCGGCGGTGGGGCCGAGCCAGTTGGACTTGTAGTCGAGGATGTACCAGCGCCCGGCGTGCTCGAAGGTCAGGTCGATAAAGCCCTTGAGGAAGCCCTTGAGTTCGTCGAACTGCAGGCGCTCTGCGGCCTGGCGCATGGCCGGCGGCAGTCCATGGGCCGGGTCGGCCAGCAGCGCGCGCAGGCGCTGCACATCCAGGCGTTCGACCGGGAAGGTGAAGCCCAGCTCGGGCAGACGCCGGTTGGGCTGCAGGGCCGACAGGCGCAGGCCCTGGCCGTCCAGATCGGTGTCCAGCACCGCCTGCAGCTGGGCGATGGCAATTTCGCTCCAGGCCTTGGCATCGATGCCGTGATCGGTCAGCGCCGTCGGCACCAGCTGCGCCAGCTCGCCCTTGCCGCGCATCCAGTCTTCGAGGATGGCGTGCAGGCAGGTGCCGGCACGGGCGCCACGGGGGAAGGCGAAGAAGCCGGCGCCCGGCTCGCTGGCATCGACCAGGGCCAGGGCGTCGCGGTCCGGTGCCTCCATATGCATGCCGGCGGCAAGTCCCGAGAAGCTGCCGATGCGCCAGGCGCTGTGTAGCGTGCGGGCGAAGGGCTGCAGCATCTGCGGTGGCTCGGCGCGGCCTTCGCCGGCGGCGCTGGCCTCGACATCCAGCGGTGCCAGTCTGGCGATCAGCCCGTCGCTGCCTTCGGCCAGCCGATCCAGCTCGGCGGCCAGGGCCGGGCCTTCGCGGCTCGACAGATACTGCGCCAGCTCGCCCAGGGCATCCTCGCCGGCAAGCGTGCGGCCGTGCAGCAGCCAGGCCAGGGCACTGCTGTGCAGGCCCTCGTCGGGCAGCGAACCGTCCTTCTTCGGCTTCGGCAGCGCCGCCGGGCCCCAGTGCAGCCATAGTCGATGCTTGGCCCGTGTGAGCGCCACATAGGTCAGGCGCAGCTTCTCGGCGAAGCTCTCACGGCGCGCCGCCTGCAGGCGCTCGTCCAGGCGTTCGCTGCCCAGATCGAGCAGCGGCTGGCCCTGTTCGTCGTGGCAGCGCGCGCTATCGGTGTGCTGGCCGAGCAGGCGGCCGTCCCACAGGAAGGGGCAGAACACCAGCGGGTATTCCAGGCCCTTGGAGGTGTGGATGGTGACGATCTGCACCCGCTCGGCATCGCTCTCCAGGCGCAGCAGGGCATCTTCGCCGGCGCCCTCGCTGGCGCGCTGGGCGGCGAACCAGGCCAGCAACGGCTCCAGCCCGGGACGCCGCAGGCTCTCGGCCTGCAGCAGCTCGCCCAGGTGCAGCAGGTTGGTCAGCCGGCGCTCGCCGTCGATGCCGGCGAGCAGGCGTTCGGCCACCCGTTCCTGATCCAGCCACGCTCTAAAGACGCGCATAAAACCCTGCTGCTGCCACAGCTGATGATACTGCTCGGCGGCGGCGCGTTCGCCGTCCCAGGCACGTTCGTCGTCCTGGCAACGGGCGATCTGCGCGGCGTCGCGGCCGAGCAGGCGGGTGGCCAGGGCATAGCGCAGCACGCCCTCGCGGCCGGGCTCGGCATAGGCGGCCAGCACCGCCGCCAGCTCGCCGGCCTCCTCGCTGTGCCAGACGCTGTCGCGACCACGGCGCACGCTCGGCACGCCGCGCGCGGCCAGCTCGGCGGCGACACTGGCGGCCTCGCGGTGGTTGCTGACCAGCACGGCGATATCGCCGCCTTTAAGCGGCTTTCTGTCGCCATCGTCTTCGAAGTAGGCATTTCCGTTGGCGCTGGCCGCCAGCAACCCGGCAATCCGCCGCGCCGTGTCCAGCGCCGCCAGCTCGCCGGCCCTGGCCTTATTCAGCCCCTCGTCACCCAGCCAAACCAGCCCCAAGGGCGCCGTGCCGTCCCGCTCGGGCAGCACCAGCCTGGCCCGCGACTTCTTCCCGGCACTAACCGGCGGATACACCAACCCGTTTTCGGCAAATGGCTGCGGGCGGTCGAACAGCAGGTTCAGCGCGGCGATCAGCGCGGGCGTGGAACGGTAGTTGAACGGCAGGTCGTACTGCCGCTCGGCGTCATCGCGGGCCTGCAGATAGGTGGCCAGGTCGGCGCCACGGAAGGCATAGATGGCCTGCTTGGGGTCGCCGACGAAGCACAGATCGCCGCCGTCGCGGTACAGGCGATCGAAGATGGCGTACTGGATCGGGTCGGTGTCCTGGAACTCGTCGATCAGCGCCAGCGGGTACTGCTCGCGCAGGCGCGCGGCCAGATCATCGCCGGCGGCGCCTTGCAGCGCCTGGTTGAGGTTGTTGAGCAGATCGTCGAAGGCCAGCAGGCGCTGCGCGGCCTTGCGCCTGGGCAGCTCGGCATTCAGGCGGTCGAGCAGTTCGACCTGCAGGGCGATCAGCTTCTGCTTGCCCGCCGGTAAGGCAGCCGCCAGCGCTTCGCCGAGCGCATCCAGGGCCTCGGCCACGGCGCTCTGCGGCGCGTCGAAACCCTTCTTGGTGGCCTTGAGCAGCGCCGCCGCGCCTAGCTTGGCCAGGCCGTCGGGCACCTCGAACAGCGCCGCCGGGTCGGCGAAGTAGGCATCCAGCTCGGCCGACCACAGCGGCAGCTTGGCCACCTTATGCGTGCTCTGGCTGAGGCCGCCGTGTTCGCGCAGCGCCTCGACCCAGGCATAGCCTTCGGCCTGCCACAGCGCGGCGGCGCATTGCCAGGCGACGCTGGCGGCGTTCAGCTCGGTTTCCCCGGCGGGCCCGCGCGGCTCGACACGCAGATAGGGCTTGCCCAGATGGCTGCGCAGGGCCTGGCGCAGGGTCGCCGGGGTGATGCGCTGTTTGGCCAGGAAACGCGCCCAGGCCGGGTCGGCGCCGGCCAGCACATGGCGCCAGGCATCGCCGAGCAGGGCGTCGAGCAGCTCGCGGTCGTCCTGGGTCAGCTCGGCATCGAAGTCGCCGCCGGCCTCGAAGGCCGAGTCCTGCAGGGCGCGCTGACAGAAGCCGTGGATGGTGAAGATGGCCGCCTCGTCGAAGCCGTGTACGGCCAGCAGCAGGCGACGACGCGCTTGCTCGCCGGGATAACGGCGGCGCAGCTCGTTGAGAAAGCCATCGCCGCTCTCGCCACCCTCGTACAGCGCCAGCAACTCGGCCAGGCGCGCGCGGATGCGCTCGCGCAGCTCGGCGGTGGCCGCCGTGGTGTAGGTCACCACCAGAATCTGCCCGACCGACAGCTCGCGCTCCAGCAGCAGGCGCGCGTACAGCGCGGTGAGGGTCCAGGTCTTGCCGGTGCCGGCGCTGGCCTCGATCAGCGAGCGGCCAGCGAAGGGCGAGTCGTGCAGGTGCAGATCGCTCATTCGACCTCCTCCTCATTGCTGGCCAGGGCCTTGAGCGCCGGGCCGAGCAGCTGTTCGGCCAGTTGCTCGAAGCGCGCGTCGAGCGGCTCGCGCTCGCGGAAGGCCAGGGCGTACCAGGGGTCCTGGCACTCGCCGGGCAGCGGGCTGAACTCGGCGCCCCGCCAGGCGGCCAGGGCGTTGTCGCGGGCGGCGTCGATGGGCTGCTTGCGGCTCCTGGCGCTGGGGGTGACCAGCGCCTTGGCGAATTCATAGCTGCTGCGGGTGATAAAGGGCGACGGCTCGCACAGCGCCTCGCGGTAGGCGGCCAGCCAGGGCTCGAGCAGCGCGCGGGCGTCGTCCAGCGGGCCCAGCTGCCAGTCGCCGGCCGGCGACACCAGCAGGCTCTCGCGGGCAATGGCGGGCGTGGCAGCGATGTTGAGCAGCAGGTGGCGCAGCCAGAAACCGGGCAGATCGCGGGCGTCCGGCGCGCGCAGGCGCCAGTCGAACAGGCCGCAGGAAGTCACCCCGTCCAGCCAGCCGTGCAGGCGTACGCCGGCCAGCTCGATATTCACCAGCAGCGGTTGCGCTGCCTCCCCGGGGCGCGCCTCGAACAGGCGCGGGGCGAAGGCGCGCACCGGGCCGCGCTGCTTGCCCCACAGGGCCAGGCCCAGCTCGCCGGGCGGCAGCCAGCCGGCGGCGCGAGCCACGCGGCGCTCCTGCTCCTCGCTCCAGCCGCGCTCGACCGCCTGCAGGGCCAGCTGGCGCAGGCCCTGGTAGGCGGGGCGCTCCAGGCTGAAGGGTTCGTCGGCGGCGATGCCTTCGTCGGCGTCGGCCAGGCGCAGGCCGAGGCGCTGCTCCAGCAGGAAGCGCGCCGGATGGCGGAAGCAGTAGAGCAGCTGGCTGGGTTCAATCACCAACCAATCGGCATTTGGCTCCGGCAGACGCTGGATAAAAGCCGGCGCCTCGGTCGGCGCCTCGGCCAGGCGCTGGGCGGCGCGGAACCAGCTGGCGGCGAAGCCGCGCCGCGCGCCGGAGCGCTCGAAGTTGCCGGGGGCGAAGGGCTGCAGCGGGTGCTCGGTGGTGATGCAGGCGCTGGCCTTGCTCGGCGGCAGCGGCTCCACACCGCTTGCCGCCCCCCCCGCATCCCTGTGGGTCGCGGTCAGATCGACCGCCTCCAGCAGCTCGCTGACCAGCACCGAGGGCGGCAGCTCGGCGTTGTCGCGCGGGTCGCGGCCGACATAGCTGAGGTACAGACCATCCCGGGCGCTGAGCAGGGTTTCCAGGAACAGGTAGCGGTCGTCCAGCCGCCGCGCGCGGTCGCCGCGCCGTGGGCGTTTGCCGATCAGGTCGAAACCGGCGGCCGGGGTGCGCCGGGGCAGGGCGCCATCGTCCAGGCCGAGCAGGCAGACCAGGCGAAACGGCAGGCTGCGCATCGGCACCATGGTGCAGAAGGTCACCGCGCCGGTGAGAAAGCCCGAGGCGCCGCTGCCCTGTTCCAGTGCCGCGCCGAGCTGCTGGCGCACCAGCGCCAGCTCCACCGGGCGGACGATGGCCGAGTCCTCGGCCTGGCGCGCCAGCGCGGCGCAGGCCTGGCTAAGCAGTAACAAGGTCTCTCCAGATTCGCGCTCGTCGAACAGTGCGTCGAGCAGGCCCTGCAGCTCCAATGCCCAGTCGGCCAGCGGGCGCGCGCGCTGCAGGCGCTCGGCCAGGCCGGCGAGCAGCTCGACGAAGGCGCACAGGCGCCCGAGCAGCTGCGCGCGGGCGCCTTCCAGGGCGTCCAGCGGCAGGCTGTCGCCGAGCAGCGGCAGGCCGTCGCCGGCCAGTTGCGGCGGCGCGGCGAAACCGAGCAGCAGGCGGTCCAGACCCTGGCGCCAGGTGAAGGCCTCGTCGGCCGGCAACTCCAGCGCCGCGCGGTGGCCCGCGTCGCGGCCCCAGCGCACGCCGGCCTGGCGCAGCCAGTCGCGCAGCAGCGCCAGGTCCTCGGCCTCGATGCCGGCGCGGCGGGCGATGGCCGGCTGCTCCAGCCAGGCGAGGATCTCCTCGGCGGCGAAGCGGCTCTCGGGCAAGCTCAAGAGGCCAAGGAAAGCTTCGATCAGCGGCGTCTCGGCGCGCAGGCTGCGGTCGGCCAGGCTGTAGGGCACGTAGGGCGCACCTTCGCGACGAGCGAAGACGGCTTCGATATAGGGCGCGTAGCGCTCGATGTCCGGGGTCAGCACCACCACCTGGTCCGGGCTCAGGCTCGGGTCGGCGGTGAAGCGGGCGAGCAGCTGGTCGTGCAGGATTTCCACTTCGCGCAGCGGCGAGTGGGCGATATGCAGCTCCAGCGAGCGGTCGTCCGCGCGCAGGGCAAGGCGCTCGTCGGCCGAACGGGTGCGCAGGCGCAGGATGTCGTTCTGCAGGGCGTGCAGCAGGCTGTCGTCGGCCAGTTCATCGTCTTGCGGGTAGATGCCGTGCTCCTCGGCGATCTGCCCGAGCAGGCTGTCGAAGAAGTCGCGGCCCTGCTTGCCCAGGCTGGCCAGCAGCGGGTGGCCGACATCGAGATACCAGTCGTCCGGGCTGACCTCGGACTGCGCCAGCTCGCGCACATCGCGAATCTCGCCCCAGGCCTCGCGGCAGGGGTTGAGGGCGAAGACGATAACGTCCGTATGCCGCGCCAGCCCCTCCAGCACCCGCAGGTGGTGCGGCGGCAGCGAGCCGATGCCGAACACCAGCAGGCGCTCGGGCAGGCCGTCGATGGGCGGGTCGCTGTGCAGGCGCGCCAGCAGCTCGCCGAGCAGGCGGGCGCGGTGTGGGTGGCCATCCTTGGTCAGCTCGGCCCAGAGCAGCGCCTGCCAGGCCTCGTCCGCGCCCAGGTCGCACAGCTCGCCGCGCTCCCAGGCCGCCAGCCAGTCGTCGCGATACAGCAGGTACTGGTCGAACACGTCGGCGATTTTCGCCGCCAGGGCCAGGCGGCGGCGCTCGTCGCCTCCCTCCAGATAGCGCTCGAGACGTTCGGCGCGGGCCAGATTGGCCGGCTCGCACAGCCAGTCATACAGGCGCCAGGTCAGCGCCTGCGGATTGAACGCCGACTGCTCCGGCAGCGCGCCGAGCACCTGGCGCGCCAGGGCCCAGACGAAACTGGACGGCAGCTGCACCTCGAGATGCATGGCGATGCCCTGCTCGCGGGCCAGTTGCAGGGTCAGCCAGCGGCCGATGCCCTGGCTCGGCACCACCACCCGTGCCGGCGCCAGCAGGTCTTCCTGCGGCTGGGCGAGCAGACGGCAGGCCAGCAGGCCGAGGGTTTCCAGGTCGGGGGCGTGGTACAGGCTGAGCATCGCGAGGCGTCGACGAATGGACTGCCGGCAAGGTTATCAAGAAGCGCCGCTCAAGCGGCCTTTTTGCTAACCTGCGCGGGCCTATAACAACGACGCAAGGAGCGCATATGGCATCCGGTAATCCCTCGCTTTCCGAAAAGGCCTTCAGCGATCTGGAGGTTTCCGCCAACCCCATGACCCTCGCCGGCACGGTCAACAAGACGGCCATGCTGCTGGCGCTCACGCTGATCCCGGCCATCTGGGTCTGGGGCCGCTATTTCAGCAACCCCGAGGCGGCCGCCGGGTTGCTGCCACTTCTGCTCGGCAGCGCCCTCGGCGGTTTCGTGCTGTCGCTGATCATCATCTTCGCCAAGCGCACCGCACCCTATCTGGCACCGCTGCACGCGCTGGCCGAAGGCGTGTTCGTCGGCGCCATCTCGGCCTTCTACGAGGCCAAGTACCCGGGCATCGTGATGCAGGCGGTGGCGCTCACCTTCGGCACCCTGTTCTGCCTGCTGGCCGCCTACCGCAGCGGGCTGATCCGCGCCACGGAGAACTTCAAGCTCGGCGTGGTCGCCGCCACCGGGGCGATCGCCCTGCTGTACCTGGTCAACCTGGGCCTGCGCCTGTTCACCGACCTGTCGATTCCCTTCATCCATGAGAGCGGCACGCTGGGCATCTGCTTCAGCCTGTTCGTGGTGGTGATCGCCGCGCTCAACCTGGTGCTGGACTTCGACTTCATCGAGCAGGGCGTCGAGCAGCAGTGCCCGAAGTACATGGAATGGTACGCCGCCTTCGGCCTGATGCTGACCCTGGTCTGGCTCTATCTGGAAATCCTGCGGCTGCTGGCCAAGCTGCGTAAGTAGCTCTCCAGCGCCTCCGGGAAGGGCCGCTCGCGCGGCCCTTTTTCTTACCAGGCCGGTGGCGTGTTCGGCGATCAGCGGCCAAGCTGAAGGGTAGCGGAGCCGGCAACGGCACCCATGAAAACGAGCGAGCCCCGATAGCGTTCAGGAGGCTGCGCCATGCTGACCCTGCTCAATCTGCTGTCCGCCATCGCCCTGTTGGTATGGGGCACCCATATCGTGCGTACCGGCATCCTGCGGGTATATGGCTCGCAACTGCGCCGCGTGCTCAGCCACAGCGTGCGCCGTCGGCCGCAGGCCTTCATCGCCGGCATCGGCGTGACCGCCCTGGTGCAGAGCAGCAACGCCACCGCACTGCTGGTCACCTCCTTCGTCGCCCAGGGGCTGATGGCGCTGCCGCCGGCGCTGGCGATCATGCTCGGCGCCGACGTCGGCACCGCGCTGATGGCGCGGGTGCTGACCTTCGACCTGTCCTGGCTGTCGCCGCTGCTGATCTTCCTCGGGGTGATCCTGTTCCTCTCGCGCAAGCAGAGCCGCGCCGGCCAGGTCGGCCGGGTGGCCATCGGCCTGGGCCTGCTGCTGCTGGCCTTGGAGTTGATAGTCGAGGCGGCGCGGCCGATCGCCGAGTCGCACGGTTTCGAGGCGCTGTTCGCCTCGCTGACCGGCGACCTGCTGCTCGATGCCCTGGTCGGCGCGCTGTTCGCCATCCTCACCTATTCCAGCCTGGCCGCCGTGCTGCTCACCGCGACCCTGGCCAGCAGCGGCATGATCGGCCTGCCGGTGGCCATTGGCCTGGTCATCGGCGCCAATATCGGCAGCGGCGTGCTGGCCCTGCTCGGCAGCGGCATGCAGTCCGCCTCCGGGCGCCAGGTGGCGCTCGGCAGCCTGCTGTACAAGCTGCTCGGCCTGCTGCTGATCCTGCCCCTGGTGCAGCCGCTGGTGGACTGGATGGGCCGCCTGGAGTGGTCGGCGGCGACCCTGGTGATCGCCTTCCACCTGCTCTACAACAGCCTGCGCTGCCTGTTGCTGCTGCCGACCGTGGGACCGATGGCGCGCCTGTGCCGGCTGCTGCTGCCGGAGCGCAGTCGCGACAATGGCGTGGCCAAGCCGCGCCACCTGGACCGCGCCGCCCTGGACACGCCGAGCCTGGCGCTGGCCAACGCGGTGCGCGAGACCCTGCGCATCGGCGACCTGGTGGAGCAGATGCTGGCCCACCTGCTGGAGGTGCTGCGCGAGGGCTCGAGCGAGGCCGGCCAGCAGCTGCGCCGCCTGGACGACGACGTCGACGCCCTGTACGGCGCGGTCAAGCTGTACCTGGCGCAGCTGCCGCGCGACTACCTGGCCGCCCACGAGAGCCGGCGCTGGGCGGAGATCATCGAACTGGCGGTGAACCTGGAGCACGCCGGCGACCTGATCGAGCAGATGGCCGGCAAGCTGGACAGCCACAAGCGCACCCGCCACGACTTCTCCGCCGAAGGCCTGGAGGAACTGACCGCCCTGCACGGCCTGCTGGCCGGCAACCTGCGCCTGGGCCTCAACGTGTTCCTCAACGGCAACCGCGACAACGCCCGCAGCCTGCTGGAGGAGAAGCAGCGCTTCCGCCGCGAGGAGCGCCGCCTGGCCCACGCCCATGTCGACCGCCTGGCCCAGCAGGTGGTGCAGAGCATCGAGACCAGCGGCCTGCACCTGGAGCTGATCGCCGACATGAAACGCCTCAACTCGCTGTTCTGCAGCAGCGCCTATGCCCAGCTGGAAGCCCAGAGCGCGCCTTTGCAGGCACCGCCGCCCGGCGAGGACGCCGAGGAGCGGGAGCAGGCGCCGACCCGGCACTGACCACGCCCCCGGCGCCATGCGATGATGCGCGCCCGCGCCACCACCGCTGCGTCGTCGATGCCACACTGGAAACCCCATCTGCTGCGCCTGCTCGCCCTGCTGCAGCGCTACCCCGGACTGATCGCCGCCTTCGGCTTCTGCTCCGGCGTGGCCAGCTTCATCCTGGTCGACCGCCAGGCCGGCGTGGGCCGGGTGATCGCCGTGCTGATGCTGCTGAGCTGGGCCTGGCTGTTGCTGGAGGGCCTGCTGACGCGCGGCGCGGTGCGCTGGCTGGGGATCGAGGTGCCGCCGCTGCTGCTGCGCTACCTGACCCAGCTGATCCACCAGGAGAGCCTGTTCTTCGCCCTGCCGTTCTTCTTCGTCACCACCGCCTGGAACAGCGGCCAGGCGCTGTTCACCGGCCTGCTCGGGGCGGCGGCGCTGCTGGCCATCACCGACCCGCTCTACTACAGGTGGCTGGCCGCGCGGCGCTGGCTCTACCTGAGCTTCCACACCCTGGCGCTGTTCGCCGTGCTGCTGGTGGCCCTGCCGCTGATCGTCCACCTGACCACCGCCGAGAGCTATCGCCTGGCCCTCGGCGTGGCGCTGCTGGTGGCCCTGCCCAGCCTCGGCAGCAGCCTGCGCATCCAGCGCTGGTGGCGCTGGCCGCTGCTCGGCGCCCTGCTGCTGGCGCTGGGCGGCGGTGCCTGGCTGGCCCGGCCCTGGGTGCCGCCGGCGACCCTGTGGCTGAGCCAGGTGGCGGTGACCGAACGCCTGCAGGCACGCAACCCCGGGCGCAGCCTGGAGCGGGTCGCCGGCGCCCAGCTGCGCGAGGCCGGGCTCTACGCCTTCACCGCGATCAGCGCGCCGCGCGGGCTGAACGAGCGCATCTACCATGTGTGGCGCCACCAGGGCCGCGAAGTCGACCGCATCGCCCTGGATATCCAGGGTGGTCGCAAACAGGGCTACCGCGCCTGGAGCCACAAGACCCGCTTCCCCGCCCGCCCGGCCGGCGACTGGCAGGTGCAGGTGGTCACCGAGACCGGCCAACGCATCGGCGTGCTGCGCTTCGTGGTGACGGAGTAGCCGCGCGCCCGGCCCACGCCTGTAGCCCGGATGCAATCCGGGAAAACCGGCCGCTCCGCTCCCGGATTGCATCCGGGCTACGGCCGGGTTTCGCTGCGCTCTACCCAGCCTACTGCTACAGACGGAAGCGCTGCACCATGCCGTTCAGATCGCTGGCCAGGCGCGCCAGCTGGTCGCTGGCCACCGAGGTCTCGTGGGCGCCGGTGGAGTTCTGCGCGGCGATGTCGCGGATGGCCACCAGGTTGCGATCCACTTCGCGCGCCACCTGGGCCTGCTGCTCCGCCGCGCTGGCGATCACCAGATTCATCTCGTTGATCTGCCCGACGCGCTGGGCGATCTGCGCCAGCGCCTCGTCCGCGGCGCTGGCCATCGCGCTGCTGCGGCTGGCGTACTCGCTGCTCTGGCCCATGGCGTCCACCGACTCCTGGCTGGCGCTCTGGATGGCGCTGATCATCCGCTCGATCTCCTGGGTGGAGCTCTGCGTACGCTGAGCCAGGGCGCGCACCTCGTCGGCCACCACGGCGAAGCCGCGGCCCTGGTCGCCGGCCCGCGCCGCCTCGATCGCCGCGTTCAGCGCCAGCAGGTTGGTCTGCTCGGCGATGGTACGGATCACTTCCAGCACCCGGCCGATGGCGATGGCCTCCTCGGCCAGGCGGGCGATGGTGGTCGAGCTATGTTCCAGGCGCTGGCCGAGCTGCTCGATGGTACTGCGCGTGGTGCTCACCTGCTTGCGCCCGGCCTCGGCGCTCTGCTCCGCCTCGCGCGAGGTGTCCGAGGTCTGGTTGGCGTTGCGCGCCACCTCGTCCACCGCCGCCGACATCTCGGTCACAGCGGTGGCGGCCATCTGGATCTCGTCGTTCTGCCGGTTCAGGCCATTGGCCGACTGTTCGGTGACCGTGTGCAGCTCCTCGGCCGCCGAGGCCAGCTGGGTGGAGGCGCCCTGGATGCCCTGCAGGGTGTCGCGCAGGCTCTCCTGCATCTGCTTGAAGGAAACCTGCACCTCGGTGATCTCGTCGCGGCCGCTGCACTGCACCGGCTGGCTGAGGTCGCCGGCGGCATTGCGCGCCACCACCTCGCGCAGCTCGCGCAGACGCAGGTTGATGGTGCGGCTCAGCGACCAGGCCTGCAGGCCGCCGCCGATCAGCAGCACCAGCAACAGCCCGGCGACCAGATTGAAGTCCCGTTCATACAGAGCCAGGCCGGCCTGGTACTGGCGCTCGGACTCCTGCAACTGCACCTCGATCAGCTTGGAGAACTGCTCGGACAGCGGGTCGATCAGCGGGTACAGCTCCTCGACGGTGAAGTCGACCAGGGCCTGCTTGTCGTCGGCGCGCAACATCGCCTTGAGCCGCTGCAGCGGCTCCTCCGCCTTGCGCATCAGGGGTTCGATCTGGGCGATCAGGCGCTTCTCGTCGTCGATCAGGTGAGTGGCCAGGTAGGCTCTCCAGATCTCCTGGATCTTGCCCTGCGCCTCCTCCACCTGGCGCGCCGCCTCGGCCGGCGCGACGCCGCCGTTGCGCGCCTTGTGGCTGGCATCGACTATGTTCACCGCGTAGAGGTCGGCGATCACCTTGAGATCGCGCAGCGGCACCACGCGATCCAGATAAACGCTGTTGAGGCCGTCGAGTACGCCGCGCAGGCCGGTGAGACCGGCGGCACCTATAACCAAGCTGCCCGCCATCATCAGGACGATGAGGACGAACAACCTTGTCCGAATAGTCCAGTGTTTCATGGTAGGTCACCTACTACAGGCTATATGCCTACCAAAACCATAGCCGCATTTTGCCGGCAACGCCGGCCGGCGTGGTGTTCAGCCCGCCAGCGAGGCGGCTGGGCCGCTCCGGGACATGAGGTCGACGCTCAGCCGAAGAACCAGTAGCACACGCCTATGGCCGCCAGCACCCCGGCCAGGTCGGCCAGCAGGGCGCAGCCCACGGCGTGGCGGGCGCGCTGGATGCCGACCGCGCCGAAGTACACGGCGAGCACATAGAAGGTGGTCTCGGTGCTGCCCTGGATGGTCGCCGCGATCAGCGCCGGGAAGCTGTCGACGCCATGGTTCTGCATGGTCTCGATCAGCATGGCGCGCGCCGCGCTGCCGGAGAACGGCTTGACCAGGGCGGTGGGCAGGGCGTCGACGAAACGGCTGTCCCAGCCGGCCCATTCGACCAGCGAGCGAATGCCGTCGAGGCCGAAGTCCAGGGCCCCGGAGGCGCGCAGCACGCCGATCGCGCAGAGCATGGCAACCAGGTACGGCAGCAGGTTCTTGGCCACTTCGAAGCCTTCCTTGGCGCCCTCGACGAAGCTCTCGTAGACCGGCACCTTGCGCAGCCAGCCGACCAGCAGGAACAGCAGGATCAGGCCGAACAGGGTCAGGTTGCCGAGCAGCGAGGACAGCTCCTTGAGCGCCACCGCGCTCAGCCCGGCCAACAGCGCCATGAAACCGCCGAGCAGCAATGCCCCGGGCACCAGGTAGGCCAGCACCACCGGGTCCCACAGGCGCAGGCGCTGCATCAGCGCCACGCTGAGCAGGCCGGCCAGGGTCGAGGCGCTGGTGGCCAGGAGGATCGGCAGGAACACCAGGGTCGGGTCCTCCGCGCCCTGCTGCACCCGGTACATGAAGATCGACACCGGCAGCAGGGTCAGCGACGAGGCGTTGAGCACCAGGAACAGGATCTGCGCATTGCTCGCCACCGTGGCGCTGGGGTTGAGTTCCTGCAGCGCCTTCATCGCCTTGAGGCCGATCGGCGTGGCGGCGTTGTCCAGGCCCAGGCCGTTGGCGGCGAAGTTGAGGGTGATCAGGCCGAGCGCCGGGTGGCCGCGCGGCACCTCCGGCATCAGGCGGGCGAACAGCGGCCCTAGGGCACGGCCGAGCAGGTCGACCAGGCCGGCCTGCTCGGCGATGCGCAGGAAACCCAGCCACAGGGTGAGGGTGCCGAACAGCACCAGCATCAACTCGACCGAGACCTTGGCCATGGCGAACAGGCTCTCGACCATGGCGGCCCAGACGGCCGGGTCGCCACCCAGCCAGCGCAGCGTGGCGGCCACCGCGGCCACCACGAAGAATCCCAACCACAGGCCGTTGAGCATGCCTCATTCCCCCACATCGATTGGCGCGATCATAGCGCGTCCAGCATGGCTCAGCGCCGCCAGTGGCCGACAGCCTGCCCGTTCGGTGTTAGCGTGGAGGCAGGATAAAACCGAGCCCAGGGAAGGTATGAGCATCCGATCAGCCACCATTGACGACGCACCCCGCATAGCCGAGCTGGTGCGCTCGCTCTCTCATCACTATCTCGATAACCCGCAGGGCAAGCTGCCCGACTGGTTCTGCCAAACCCTGAGCCTCCAGGCCTTTCGCCAAAGGGCAGCGAGTGGCGACTATGCCGCGTTCGTCTTCGCGCGCGACGGCGTCATCGCCGGCTACCTGGCCATGCGTGGCGACTCGCACCTCTACCATCTATTCGTGCACGCCGATCAGCAGCGGCGCGGCATCGCGCGCCAGCTGTGGCAGCACGCCCTGGTCCGCAGCCAGGCCGAGTGCATCACCCTGCGTTCGAGCCTGTGCGCCGTGGCGGTCTATCGCCGCTTCGGCTTCAGTTCAACCGGCCCCCGCGGGAACCGCGATGGAATCAGCTTTCAACCCATGGAACTGTGTCGATGCCTCGCTCCGACGCCCTGATACGCACGGCCAGCCTGGACGACCTGCCGCTCATTCAGCAGCTCGGCCGCACCACCTACGTCGATCACTTCGCCGGCCTGTGGTCAGCCGCAGGCCTCGAGCAGTTCCTCGCCCAGGACTTTGCCAGCGCGGCGCTGGAGTCGTCGCTCGGCGATCCGGGTCGCCACCAGTGGCTGCTGGCCTTCGCCGAGGAGGGTGAGGCCATCGGCCTGAGCAAGACCAACTGGGGGCGGGCGAACCCGCTGACCGGGGTGACGGGCGCGGAGCTGCAGAAGATCTACCTGCGCCGCGCCGCGGTGGGACAGGGCATCGGCGAGCGCCTGCTGAGTTCGGTGCTGGGCAGCGCGAGGGAGAAGGAGCAAGCCAATGTCTGGCTCGACGTGCTCAAGAGCAACAGCGGGGCGCAGCAGTTCTATGCCCGCCACGGTTTCCGCAAAATCGGCGAGATCGCATTCGCCAGCGACTTGCAAGAGATCGGCATGCTGGTGATGCTGCGCCAACTTTGAAACCGACAGGGAGGTGAAGATGGGACGTCTCGAAGGCAAAGTGACGCTGGTCACCGGCGCCGCCAGCGGCATCGGTGAGGCCATCGCCAGGCATTTCGCCGCTGAGGGCGCCTTCGTCCTGGTCAGCGACATCGACGTCGAGCGAGGCCGGCAGGTGGCCCTCTCGATCGGCGCTGGCGCCAGTTTCGAGCCTCTGGACGTGCGCGATGAGCGGGCCTGGCAGATGGTCGTCGAACGGGTACTGGCCGAGCATGGCAGGCTCGATGTGCTGGTGAACAACGCGGGCATCACCGGCTTCGAAGCGGGCCAGGTCGCCCACGACCCCGAACACGCGACGCTGGAAGCCTGGCGGGCGGTGCACCAGACCAACCTCGACGGGGTGTTCCTCGGCTGCAAGTACGCCATCCGGGCCATGCGCGCGAGCGGCAGCGGCGCCATCATCAACATGTCTTCGCGCTCGGGCCTGGTGGGCATCCCGGCCGCAGCCGCCTATGCCTCCAGCAAGGCCGCCGTGCGCAATCACACCAAGAGCGTGGCGCTGTATTGCGCGGAGCAGGGGTTGAACGTGCGCTGCAACTCCATTCACCCGGCGGCGATCCTCACGCCGATGTGGGAACCGATGCTGGGCACTGGCGCCGAGCGCGAGCGGAACATGGCCCTGTGCGTGCGCGACACGCCGCTGCAACGCTTCGGCAGGCCCGAAGAAGTGGCGGCGGTGGCCGTCATGCTCGCCTCCGACGAGGCCTGCTACATCACCGGAACGGAGATCAACATAGACGGCGGCATTCTCGCCGGTTCGGCCGCCCCGCCCACGCGCTGATGGCCTGTGCAACACAGGCCGGGAGCAGGGCGGCGGCGAACAGCTTGGCAAGCGCCGTCATCGCCCCCTCAACCTCGTGGCTGGCGGCCGAGGATGAGCGACAGGACGAACATCACCAGGAATACCAGGAACAGGATCTTGGCGATGCCGGCTGCGGTACCGGCGATGCCACCGAAGCCGAGCACGGCGGCGATGATGGCGACGATCAGGAAGGTAATGGACCAACTCAGCATGACGACTCTCCTCGGCTACGAATGAGGGCTGAAGCTGGCATCGACCTGGCGGCGCTGCAGCACGAGCAGCCCCAGGGCGAGCAGCAGATTCATGGCTGGGCCGCCTCAGAACACCCAGCCCGGCCTGCGCCGGAGCTGCAGCAGATCGGCCCGCCGCGCCGGCGACGGCTGCTGTCGCGCAGGCTCGACCAGGGCTTGCGGACGCGGGTTGGACGCGTTCGGCCAGCTCAGGCCGGTGGCGACACCGAGCACGAACAACAGGGCGGCGGGTAACGACAGGTGCAGGCGTTTCATGGCGGTTTCTCCAGGTGTGCGGGCCGCCATGCCGGCGGCCCGCCTCAGGCTCAGATCGCGCGCTTAACCCCGCGCATGCGCTCATGGCAGGCGCGCACCTTGGGCATCTCGTTGGCCAGCAGCGGCCGGAGCTGGGCATCGGCGCACTCCAGGGCGTCCTCGAAGGCATGCAGGATGCGATCCTCGGCCTCCTCCAGCTGGGCCACGTAGGTGGCCGCCTCGTCGCTGGCCAGGGTGGCGCGGGTGTCGGCATAGACCTGGCGCAGCTTGCCGAGCAGGGTGCCGCCAGTGGCGGGCCGCTCGTGGTTGGCGGCGACCCGGGCGGACAGCGCCTGGATCACCTCGACCTTGGCCCGCGACATCTCGCCGAACAGGCTCTTCAGGTGGTTGTCCTTGACCTCCTGGCTGGCGTGCTCGTAGAAGCGCTGGCCGTCGCGAGTGATCTCGATCAGTTCGTTGAGTTGGGCGGTTTGCTTGCTCATGGTTTTCTCCTTTTGCGGCGTCAAACGCCGGTTGGGGCGCCGGCAGCAGTGCCGGCGCCGGGGAGTCAGCCGCCGATCTGCAGGGCGTCGGCGTCGACGCCGCGCACACCGCGGATGTTGCGGGCGATCTCGATGGCCAGCTCCTTCTCGGCCGCGTTGAGCACGCTGCCGCTGAGCTCGACCATGCCGGCCTTGGTCTCCACCGAGATGTCCAGGCCGTCGAGCTGGCTGTCATACAGGTAGCTGGACTTCACCTTGCTGGTGATCCAGGCGTCGCTGATGGCCCGGCTGGTGTCCTGGGCGGCCTTCTGCGCCTGGCCGGCCGTGCCGTCGCCCGCGACGCTGAGGTGGTTGTCGACGCGCTCCACGCCCTTGGTGTTCTCGGCCAGGCGACCGGCCAGCTCCTTGGCCTCGGCGGAGCGTGCGTGGCCCTTGAGGGTGACCACCCCGGAGCGGGTGTCGACATCGATGTCCAGGCCCTCGGTGTTGCTGTTCCACAGCAGCTTGGACTTGACCATGGCGGTCAGGGTGGCGTCGTCGAACTGCTGGGCCAGGCCGGCGTTCTGCTGGCTCGGCTGGGTACCCGGGTCGACCTGCAGGCGGTTGTCGACCTGCTTCACGCCCTCGGTGCCGAGGGCCAACTGCTCGGCCAGGTCGCGGTCGACATCGCTTTCCACCTTGCCGCTCAGCACGGCCACGCCGTTCTCCACGTCCACCTCGATGCTGAACGGGCTGAGGTGGCGGTTGAGAGCGATCGCCGTCCAGATCGAGCCCTCCTGACGCGCCTCGCTGAGCTGCCGACTCAGGTCGCTGTCGGCCGCCTGGGCGGCCAGCGGCGACAGGCCGAGCATGCCGGCAGTCAGGGTGGCCAGGGCGAGTTTCTTCATCTGATACATGGCGGTTCCTCCATCTCTGTTCATGGCGGCCGTCTCGGCAGCCGCTGGAGGGAATATCGCAAGCCCTGTGCCAGCCTTTTATCTCGAAAAAAATCACTTTTATTTCAACAAGTTAACTATTCACAAGGAACTCCGCCGGATTGCATTGTGCAAGGTCGGCCAGAAATCGTCGTGCAACTTGCACGGTATTCCCGGGACTAAGTTCGACAGCGTTCAAGGAGAGCCGCCCATGCCCAACAGCCCGAACAACAGCGGACGCATCCTGCTGGTGGACGACGAAGCCGCCATCCTGCGCACCTTCCGCTACTGCCTGGAGGACAGCGGCTACCAGGTCGCCGGCGCCGGCAGCGCGGCCCAGGCCGAGGCCCTGCTGCAACGCCAGGTGTTCGACCTGTGCTTCCTCGACCTGCGCCTGGGCGAGGACGACGGCCTGCAGGTGCTGCAGCGCATGCGCGAGCAGGCACCCTGGATGCGCGTGGTGATAGTCACCGCGCACTCCGCCGTGGACACCGCGGTGGACGCCATGCAGGCCGGCGCCGCCGATTACCTGGTCAAGCCCTGCAGCCCCGAGCAGTTGCGCCTGGCCGCCGCCAAGCAGCTGGAGGTGCGCCAGCTGGCGGCGCGCCTGGAGGCGCTGGAAGGCGAGGTGCGCAAGAACCAGGGCGGGCTCGACTCGCACAGCCCGGCCTTCATGGCCGTGCTGGAGACCGCGCGGCAGGTGGCCGACACCGATGCCAACGTGCTCATCCTCGGCGAGTCCGGCACCGGCAAGGGCGAGCTGGCCCGCGCCATCCACGGCTGGAGCCGGCGCGCGCGCAAGGCCTTCGCCACCATCAACTGCCCCTCGCTGAGCAGCGAGCTGATGGAGAGCGAGCTGTTCGGCCACAACCGCGGTGCCTTCACCGGCGCCAGCGAGAGCACCCTGGGGCGGGTCAGCCAGGCCGACGGCGGCACCCTGTTCCTCGACGAGATCGGCGACTTCCCGCTGCCGCTGCAGCCCAAGCTGCTGCGCTTCATCCAGGACAAGGAGTACGAGCGGGTCGGCGATCCGCTGACGCGCCAGGCCGACGTACGCATCCTCGCCGCCACCAACCTCGACCTCGACGCCATGGTGCGCGAGGGGCGCTTTCGCGAGGACCTGCTCTATCGCCTCAACGTCATCTGCCTGACCTTGCCGCCGCTGCGCGAGCGCGGCGAGGATCTGCTGCCGCTGGCCGAGGGTTTCCTCGCCCGCTTCGTCCGCGAGCACGGCCGCCCGGCCCGCGCCTTCAGCGACGAGGCCCGGGCCGCCCTGCAGGCCTATGCCTGGCCCGGCAATGTGCGCGAGCTGCGCAACGTGATCGAGCGGGCCAGCATCATCTGCCCCGGCGAGCGGATCGAGCCGAGCCACCTCGGCCTCGACCCGGCCCAGGCCGACAGCGCGCCGCGGGTCGGCGCGGCGCTGAGCCTGGAGCAGCTGGAGAAGGCCCATATCGCCGCCGTGCTGGCCGCCAGCGCGACCCTGGAGCAGGCCGCCGCGACCCTCGGCATCGACGTCTCCACCCTCTACCGCAAGCGCAAGCAGTACGGCCTATGAAGCTGCGCAGCCGCCTGTTCCTCAGCAGCAGCGCGCTGCTCACCCTGGCCCTGCTCGGCCTGCTGCTAGGCATGGCCAGCGTGCTGCTGCTGACCCGCGCGCAGAACCAGGCAATGACCCGCAACCTGGAGATCATCGAGGCCAGCCTCGGCATGCGCCAGGAGATGGGCAGCCAGATCATCCTGCTGCTGCGCGACCGCCTCGACCGCCAGGCCCTGAGTGACTCGGACGAGCGCTTCCGTCATTGGCTGCAACGGGCCGGGGCCGGCGCCATCGAGGCCAGCGACCAGCAGGCGCTGGCCGAGATCGAACGCGCCTACGGCCATTTCGACCAGTACCTCGACAGCCCGGTGCAGGTGCGCCGCCGGCTGCTCGAAGACGACCGCTTCGTGCTCGCCCTGCAGGCCCTGCGCGACCGCATCAACGCCGTGCAGACCCGCTACGTCGGTGCCGTGGAACGGGAACAGCAGGTGACCCGCCAGCGCGCCTGGATGATCGCCGCCCTGCTCGGCCTGATCGGCCTGGCCCTGCTGGTGATCGGCTTCATCACCGCCCACGCCATGGCCCAGCGCTTCGGCCGGCCGATCGAGGCCCTGGCCGAGGCCGCCGACCGGATCGGTCGCGGCGATCTGCAGGTGAGCCTGCCGCTGTCCGGCGAGGCCGAGTTGGCCTCGCTGAGCCGGCGCTTCGGACAGATGGCCGAGGCCCTGCGCCAGTTCCGCGCCAGCCGCGTGGCCGAGCTGATCGCCAGCCAGCGGCGCCTGCAGGCGGTGCTCGACAGCATCGACGACGGCCTGCTGATCATCGACCGCAACGGCTGCCTGGAGCACGCCAACCCGGTGGCGCAGCGCCAGCTCGGCTGGGACGCGGCGCCGGTCGGCCAGCCCGTGCCGCGCCTGCTGGAGCACGAGCCGCTGCGCGAGCAGCTGGGCCTGGCCCTGGCCGGCGAGCACCCGCAACAGAATGGCGAGGACCTGAGCCTGAGCAGCGACGGCGAGCAGCGCCTGTTCAGCTACGGCCTGACCCCGGTCAACGACGAGGGCGGCGGTGTGCTGGGCGCGGTGATGGTGCTGCGCGACGTCACCGCGCAGCGCGCCTTCGAGCGGGTGCGCGGCGAGTTCGTGCTGCGTGCCTCCCACGAGCTGCGCACGCCGGTCACCGGCATGCACATGGCCTTCGGCCTGCTGCGCGAGCGCCTGCAGTACCCGCCGGACAGCCGCGAGGCAGACCTGCTACGCACCCTCGACGAGGAGATGCGGCGCCTGCTGCGCCTGCTCAACGACCTGCTCGATTTCTCGCGCTACCAGAACGGCCTGCAGCGCCTGGAGCTGCAGGCCTGCCTGCCCGGGGAGCTGCTCGAACAGGCCGCCCGGCGCTTCGCCGCCAAGGCCGAGGAACGGCGCATCGCGCTGCGGCTGGAGCTGCAGGAGCCGCTGCCGCGCCTGCAGGCCGACCGCCTGCAGCTGGAGCGGGTGCTGGACAACCTGCTGGGCAACGCCCTGCGCCATACCCCGGCGGGCGGGCACATCCGTCTGCAGGCACGGCGCCAAGGCGAGCAGCTGATCCTCGGCGTCGAGGACAGCGGCGAAGGCATCGCCTACGGCCAGCAGGCGCGGGTGTTTGAGCCCTTCGTCCAGATCGGCCGGCGCAAGGGCGGCGCCGGCCTGGGCCTGGCCCTGTGCAAGGAGATCGTGCAGCTGCATGGCGGGCGCATCGGCCTGCACTCGCGCCCCGGGCAGGGCGCGCGCTTCTACCTGGCCTTGCCGCTGTAATACGGCTGAGCGGAAAGCGGTCTAGGCTGAAACTGCCTCCAGACCCAAAGGGAATTACCCAATGCAACGTTCAGCACTATTCGCCGTAGCCCTGGGCGCCGGCCTGCTGCTCGCCGGCTGCGCCAGCCAGACCACCCAGCCCTCGCAGTACTCCGGCTTCCTCGGCGACTACTCGCAGCTGCAACCGGCCACCTCGGCCAGCGGCGCACCGGTGATGCGCTGGGTCTCGCCGAACTACCAGGCCACTCAGTTCCGCTCGGTGTATATCGAGAAGCCGGTGTTCTATCCGGCACCGACGCCCAGCGCCCAGGTCAGCCAGGCGACCCTCGACCAGGTCACCGGCTACCTGCAGCAGGCCATGCGCCGCGAGCTGCAGGGACGCATGCCGGTGGTCGAACAGCCCGACACGGACAGCTTGGTGCTGCGCAGCGCCATCACCGCGGTGAACGTCTCGACCGAGGGCCTGAAACCCTACGAGGTGATTCCCGTCGCCCTGGTGCTGGCCGCCGCCTCCACCGCAGCCGGCACCCGCGACCGCAACACCGATATCTATGTCGAGATGGAAGCGCTGGACGCGCGCACCAGCCAACCCGTGGTGCGGGTGGTGCGCAAGGGCCACGGCCTGACGCTGGAGAACAGCAGTAGCCAGCTGAGCCTCGACGACCTCAAGCCGGTCCTCGACGTCTGGGCTCGCGACGCCCGGGCCTTCCGCCCCTGAGCGGCTCGCCGGCGCCCGGCCGCCTGCCGCCGCGTCGCCTCAGCGGCCGTTGAGGGTCGCCAGCAGGGCGGCCGTCTCCGCATCCGCCTCGCCGTCGTAGCGGGCCTGGCGGTACTTCATCTGGAAGGCGGCCAGCACCCTGCGCGTCGGCTCGTCGAACTGACCGCTGAACTCCAGACCGTAGCCGACCCGCGCCAGCTGCTGCTGGAACCACAAGGCATCCGGCAGCGCCCGTTCGAACTCGGCGCGCCGCGCGGCGACCCGGGCGGCATCCGGCCAGCGGATCAGGCCGGCCTCGGCCAGGCGCCGCCAGGGGAACAGCGGGCCCGGGTCGACCTTGCGCTGCGGGGCGATGTCGCTGTGGCCGACGATGCTGTCGATCGGCAGCCCGTGGCGCTTGACCAGGTCCTTGAGCAGGGCGATCAGCGCCTGCATCTGCGCCTCGCCGTAGGGCTGCCAGTAGCGCCCCTGGGGGCCGTCGAAATAGCCCTGGTTGACCAGTTCGATGCCGATGCTGCTGGCGTTCAGCCAGGTGCGCCCCTGCCACTCGCTCTCCCCGGCGTGCCAGGCGCGGCGGTCCTCGTCGACCAGGCGGTAGACCTTGGCCGGGGCGTCGCCGATCAGGTAGTGGGCGCTGACCTCGCCCTGGGTCAGCAGGGCAAGGGAGCGGGCCATGCCGGTGGAGGTGTAGTGCAGCACTATGTACTGCACCCGGCTGCTCTGGCCGCGGGCGGTGAAACTGTCGTCGATGCGCGGGCCGCTGGCGCAGCCGCCGAGCAGCAGGGCGACGAGGGTTAACGCGATAAATCTCATGGGCGGATCGACAAGACTCAGGGGGCGATATGGAAGACGCTCTGCAGGTTGTCCAGCAGCATGTCGACGCTGAGCATGATCAGCAGCATGCCGGTCAGCCGCTCCACCGCGGTGAGGCCGCGCTGGCCGAGGAAGCGCTGCAGCCAGGAGGCCTGCAGGAGGATGCTGGCGGTGGCCAGCCAGGCCAGGCCGACGGCCAGGTACAGCTCCCACAGCGGGCCGTCGTGGGTGTTGCGCAGGGTCATCAGCACCGCCAGGGCCGAGGGGCCGGCCACCGCCGGGGTGGCCAGCGGCACCAGGAGCGGCTCGCCGTCCGGCAGGTCGCCGAGCACGCCCTCGGGGCGCGGGAAGATCAGGCGCATGGCGATGACGAACAGGATGATGCCGCCGGCGATGGCGGTGGCCTCGCGCGACAGGCCCAGGCCGCTGAGAATCTTGTCGCCGAAGGTGAGGAACAACATCAGCAGGGCCAGGGCGATCAGCAGCTCGCGCAGCGCCACGCGCATGCGCCGCTCGGGCTTCACGCTCTTAAGGGCGGCGAGATAGATGGCGATGTTGCCGAAGGGGTCGGTGACCAGAAACACCAGGACGGCGATGCCGAAGATTTCCATGCGAGGCTCCTTGCGAATAGACACAGTTTATCCGCCGGCGCCGGCAGCGTCTTGCGCGCGAAAAACCGTGAAATGCATCACAGTCGAGTCCATACAACGGACGCAGGGGCAAGCGGTCTGGACAAACGGCCGTGCAACCCGCGCAGAAGGGCATATCGTCAATCCTAGGCCCCTCGAGGATCGCCCCATGCACCGCGTGCTGCTGTGGATCAAACAGGATCTGCGCCTCGACGACCATCCGGCCCTGCAGGCCGCGCTGGACGCCGACCGGCTGCTGCCCGTCTATGTCTTCGACCCCGAGCTGCTGCAGCCGGGCCCCCTCGGTTGTCGCCGCCTGGGCGTGCATCGCGCCCGCCTGCTGCTGGAGAGCCTGGCGGCGCTGGACGGCGAGCTGCGCCAGCGCGGCTCCGCCCTGCTGGTGCTGCAGGGCAGCGCCGAGCGGCTGATCCCGAGCCTGGCCGAACGCCTCGACATGGACGAGGTGCTGACCCTGGACGAGGTCGCCCCCGAGGAACGCGCCCAGCTGGATGCGGTGAGGCAGCGGCTGGGCGACATCCGCCTGCTGCTGGCGCCCGGCAACTTCCTCCTGCGCGACGACGAGCTGCCCTGTCCGGTCGACCAGCTGCCGACCGCCTTCGGCCCGTTTCGCCAACTGGTCGAGCAGCGCCTGCCGGTGTTCCAGCCGCGCCCGGCACCGGCGCGCCTGCCGGCCCTGCCGGACAATGCCGGCGCCTACTTCGCCAGCCTGCCCAGCTTGTCCCAGCTCGGCCTGGGCGAGCCGCTCAGCGTGGCCAACAGCGCCTTCCCCTTCTCCGGCGGCGAGCCGGCCGCGCAGGCGCGGCTGCGCGACTACCTGTGGCTGAGCCAGGGAGTCCGCCAGCACCAGCAGACGCGCAACGGCATGATCGGCAGCGAGTACTCCTCCAAGCTCTCGCCCTGGCTGGCCAGCGGCTGCCTGTCGCCGCGCCGGGTACTCGCCGAGCTGCGCCGCCACGAGGCCCAGTATGGCCGCAACGACTCGACCCAGGCCCTGTGGCAGGAACTGCTGTGGCGCGACTTCTTCCGCTGGACTCTGCTGCGCCATGGCGGCGCCCTGTTCCGCGCCGGCGGGCTGAAGGCCACGGCGCGCGCGCCGCGCCAACTCGACCGGCGCTTCCAGCGCTGGTGCCAGGGCCGTACCGGCGTGCCGCTGGTGGACGCCAACATGCGCGAACTGGCCATCACCGGCTTCATGTCCAACCGCGGGCGCCAGGTGGTGGCCAGCTACCTGGTGGGCGAACTGCAACAGGACTGGCGGCATGGCGCGGCCTGGTTCGAGGAGCATCTGCTGGACTACGACCCGGCCAGCAACTGGGGCAACTGGGCCTATCTGGCCGGCATCGCCAGCGACCCACGGCAGCGGCGCCTGTTCAACGTCCTGCGCCAGGCCCGCCAGTACGACCCGGACGCCGCCTATGTCAGCCTCTGGCTGCCGGAACTGCACGGCGTGCCACAGCACCTGCGGCATACGCCCTTCCTGCTGCCGCACCTGCAACTGGACGCCCTCGGCTATCCGCGCCTGGAGAGCATTCCGGAGAACTGGCGGCCCTACCTGCCCAGCGCCGCCTGATCAGCCCCGCTCGATGCGGTTGCGCCCCTCGCGCTTGGCCCGATAGAGCGCCTGGTCCGCGCGCTCGAAGGCCGCCTCGCTGCTCTCGCCCGGAACGAAGGCGGTCAGCCCGGCGGACAGGGTGATGGTCAGCGGTTCGCCGCGAAAGTGGAAGGGGCAGGTCTCGATGGCGCCGCGCAGGGTCTCCAGCAACTGCTGGCCACCCTCCAGCGGCGTGCTGGGCACCAGCAGGACGAACTCCTCGCCGCCGAAACGGGCGAGGAAGTCGGTCTTGCGCAGACGCTTGCTCAGCTCGCCGGCGATGATCTTCAGCACCTTGTCGCCGGCCAGGTGGCCGTAGCCGTCGTTGATCCGCTTGAAATGGTCGATGTCCAGCACCGCCAGCAGCAGGTCGCCGCCGTAGCGCCGCCAGCGCGCCACCTCCAGCTCCAGGCGCTCGGCCCAGCCGGCCCGGTTGGCCACCCCGGTGAGCGGATCGGTGAGGGCCTTCTGCCGCTGCTCCTCGATATGCTCGCGAAAGCCCTGGGCCTCCAGCTCCATCTCGGTGACCTTCTGCGACAGGGCCTGCAGGCGCTGCGCCACCTCCTCCTCGCTCCCCTCGCGCTGGCGCTGGTGCTCGATCACCGTGTCGAGCAGGCCGTCCAGCCGCCGTTCCAGGGCCTGCTTGAGGCTGGCCAGGTCGGCCGCCTCCTGCACGCTGGCCTGCAGGTCGCTGACCTGCTCGCGCAGCTCGCGGTTGAAGCTGCGCGCGCTCTCCACCGACTCGCTGTAACCCTCGTGGGCCAGGCTCAGGGTATCGATGAAGGCCGCCAGACGCTCGTTGAGCTGCTTGAGGTAGCCGGCGAACTCGCGCTGGCCGCCATCGGTCACCGCCAGCACCAGCACCGCCAGGTCGTCCAGCAGCGGCACCAGCTCGTACCAGTTGACGCCGCCCTGCAGGCGCTCGCGCAGCGACTCGCCCTGCGCCTGGTAGTGTTCCGGCAGCTCCAGTTCGTCGAGCAGGCCCAGCAGGCTCTCGGCGATATGCGGGGCCACCGCGCTGTAGCCCGGTTCGGGACGCTCGGGCAGCGCGTAGGCGGGATCGCCGGCGCCGCCGGTGACGAGGCTGGCGTCCAGCGGCAGGCTGTCCAGCGTGGGGACCGGCGCCGGATCGGCCTGCCGCTGGGCGGCGGCCTGGGGCGCCGGCGCGAGGGGAGCGGCGCCGCGCGGCGCCTCGTCGACATCCACGGCGGCCTGCTCGGCAGGCGCCGGCGGCGGCGCGGGCGAAACCGGTGCGGCCGTTGCCTCATCGCGCGCAGGCGCAACCTCGGCTTGAGGCTGGCCCCCGGGCTCGGCCTCGTCGCGCCCGCCGAACAGGCGCTGCAGCAGGCCGGGGCGCGCCGCCGGGGCGCTGCCCAGCACGGCCAGGGCCTTGCCCTGCAGGCTGCTCAGCTCCGCCAGCAGGGCCGGCAGCTCGCGCGGCTGGCCGGCGCGCTCGTCGATACGCTTGGCGAACTGCTTGAGCGCCTTGCGCACCTCGCGCGGCGGATCCAGCTCCAGCAGCTGCTGGGTCAGCCCGGCGAAGCCGGCGACATTCTGCTCGAGCCGTTGCTGGCGACGCTGCTCGGAGTCCAGCACCGCCTTCTCCAGACGCGGGATCAGCGCGGACAGACCCTCCATCTGCTCCCCGCGCAGCAGCTCGCGCAGTTCCTGCATGCACTGGTCCACGGCCTTGTCGCTGCCCTCGGCGGCCAGCGAGCTGCGCACCAGGCCGCGGCGCAGCAGGTCGAGGCGCTGATTCCAACGCTGCTCCTGGTGCTCCTGGCGCTCCAGGGATTCCAGGTACTTGGCTTTCCAGCGCTGGGCTTCATCGGTCATGGTGGCGATCCAGTGGCAAAGCCACTACAGCATAGGCAGGTTCAGGCCGCTCGGCAGGCGGATGTCGACCGCCACCGGCAGGTGATCGGAAATCGCCTGGCTGAGCACCTCGACCCGCTCCAGGGCCAGCTCCGGGCTCAGCAGGATATGATCCAGGCAGCGCTGCGGACGCCAGCTGGGAAAGGTGGCCTCGATCTGCGGGGCGACCAGGCCGAGGTCGCGCAACGGCGAGTGCTGCAGCAGATCGGCGGCATGGGTGTTCATGTCGCCCATCAGCACGACATGCCGATAGCCGCCGATCAGCTCGCGGATATAGGCCAGCTGGCGGGTGCGGGTGCGGGCGCCGAGGGCCAGGTGCAGGTTGACCACCGCCAGCGCCTCCGCGCCCTCGCCGAAGCGCGCGAGAATGGCGCCGCGGCCGGGCGGCCCGGGCAACGGGTGGTCCTCCAGCAGGCTGGGCTGCAGGCGGCTGAGCATGCCGTTGCTGTGCTGGGCCAGGCGCCCGAGATTACGGTTGAGCTGCTGGTACCAGTAGGGGAAGGCGCCGAGCATGGCCAGGTGCTCGACCTGGTTGACGAAGCCGGAACGCAGGCTGCCGCCGTCCACTTCCTGCAGGGCGACCAGGTCGTAGTCGCCGAGCAGGGCACCGATGCGCTGCAGGTTGAGCTGCCGCCCGGGGTGGGGCAGCAGGTGCTGCCAGCCACGCGTCAGGTAGTGGTGGTAGCGTTCGGTGCTGATGCCGACCTGGATATTGAAGCTGAGCAGGCGCAGGCAGCCGTCGCCGCGCTGGCCGGCGGAGTCCCGGCAGAAACCGTTGACCTGCGCCTGGCGCAGGCCCGCGATACGCCCGGAACCCCAACGGCGCAGCATGGCTCCGCACTCAGTTGGCGGCGCGCTCTTTGCCGATCAGGAAGTCGGCGACTTCCAGGGCCTGCTCCGGACCGCCCGAGCTGCGAATGTCGAAGCGGTACTTGCCACCGACGATCAGCACCGGCACGCCCTTGATCTGATAGGCCACGGCCAGTTTCTTGGCCTTGGCCATCTGCCCCTTCACGGCGAAGGAGTTGAATGTGCCGAGGAACTTGTCCTTGTCCACGCCCTGGGTGGCGAGGAACTCGGCCATTTCGTCGACATCCGCCAGCTTGCGCTTGTCCTTGTGGATGGCGTCGAACACCGCCTCGTGGACCTTGCGCTCGACGCCCATGGACTCGAGGGTGATGAACAACTGGCCGTGCACGTCCCAGATGCCGCCGAACAGGGCGGGAACGCGCACGAAGTTGACGTCATCAGGCAGCTTCTCGACCCAGGGATTGAGGGTCGGCTCGAACTGATAGCAGTGCGGGCAGCCGTACCAGAACAGCTCGACCACCTCGATCTTGCCGGGCTGCGAGACCGGCACCGGACTGCTCAGTTGCTCGTACTGGCGGCCGGCCTCGATGCTTTCCGCCTGAGCGGTGGCGCCGAGCAGGCCGAGACTGGCGAAGACGGCGCTGAGAATCAGGTTACGCATACAAAACTCCTTGGCGATGGGACCGCGCATGGGGCGGCTGGCACGGTTCGACCGGCGGCGCGGCAACGGGTTCCGGCATTGTAGCGGCAGCGCCAACGAAAAAGGGTGGCCATGGCCCCCCTTTTGTTTCCGCTTATCAGCGCCGGTCTAGAACCTGCTTACGATCTCGCGAGCTAGAGTCAGGCTAGGCGGGGAAGGGCCGAGGGCGCGGAGTTTACAACTAGTAAATGAGCACCCGAGGCCCTTTTCCAACGACGCATGGCCGACGCGCAGCAGATCGTAAGCGGGTTCTTAGTGCAGGCCCTGGATATAGCTGGACACGGCGTCGATGTCCTTGTTGCTCAGTTTGGCGGCGATGGCGCGCATGATCATGGCGTCGCCGTCGTTGGTACGGTTGCCTTCGCGGAAGTCGGTCAGCTGCTTGGCCACATACTGCGCGTGCTGGCCGCCCAGTTTGGGGAAGCCCGCGGCGGCCAGGCCGGCGCCGTTCGGCGAGTGACAACCGGTGCAGGCCGGCATGCCTTCTTCCAGCTTGCCGCCACGGAACAGCGCTTCGCCGCGCTCGACCAGCTTGGGATCGGCGGCGCCGACGCTGCCCTGCTGGCTGGCGAAGTAGGCGGCGATGTCGGCCATGTCCTGGTCGCTGAGGTTATCCAGCAGACCGGTCATTTCCAGCACTTTGCGCCCCTTACCTGCCTCGGCGGTAGGTGCAGTACCCTCCTTGATATCGTGCAGCTGCTTGAGCAGGTAACGCTCGCCCTGACCGGCCAGCTTGGGGAAGTTCGGCGCGGCGCTGTTGCCGTCGCCGCCATGGCAAGCGGCGCAGACGGCGGTCTTGGCCTTGCCGGCCTCGGCATCGCCGACGATCTTGGCGGCGTCGGCGGCTTGCGCGGCCACCGAAACACCCAGGCTCAACAGGAGACTCACCAGTACTTTGTTCATCAGCTAATCCAATAACGGCTAGAGGTAGAAAGTTTTCTTACGGGACTACTCGCTCATCAACTCGATGACGGCCTGGTAGTCCTCGGCACTGCAATCCATGCACAGGCCACGGGGCGGCATGGCATTCAAACCATTGGTGACGCTCTGCACCAGCGCGTCCATGCCCTTGGCCAGGCGCGGTTCCCAAGCGGCCTTGTCGCCGCGCTTGGGTGCCATCGGCAGTTGACCATTGTGGCAGGCCGCGCAGGACTTGGCATAAACCGCTTCCGGATCCTGCGCCGCATTCGCGACACCCGACAGACACAGCACGACTGCGCCGACAACCAGCACTTTCTTCATAGCCAAACCTCGATCAGGGAGGGAACGGCCTGCGTCTGTCGCGCAGCATGTTCTGTCGCGTTCCCGGCGGAAGGACAAAGCGCACACAAAATCTGCGGCATTATATACTGGCGTCGCCGAAACGGAAGCGACAGCATGCCGCGCCCCGAGGCCCGATGGGCCTCAGCCCCCCGCCATACGGATTGTCCATGTCATCCAAGAACCCCATTCTCGGGCTGTGCCAACAGGCCAGCTTCATGATCAGCGCCGCCAAGGTCGACCAGTGCCCGGACGACAGCGGCCTGGAAGTGGCCTTCGCCGGCCGCTCCAACGCCGGCAAGTCGAGCGCGCTGAACACCCTGACCCACGCCAGCCTGGCGCGTACCTCGAAGACCCCGGGGCGCACCCAGCTGCTCAACTTCTTCCGCCTGGACGACGAGCGCCGCCTGGTCGACCTGCCGGGCTACGGCTACGCCAAAGTGCCGATCCCGCTCAAGCAGCACTGGCAGAAACACCTGGAGGCCTACCTGGGCAGCCGCGAGAGCCTGTGCGGCCTGGTGCTGCTGATGGACATCCGCCATCCGCTGACCGAGTTCGACTGCATGATGCTGGACTGGGCCAAGGCCAGCGGCATGCCGCTGCATATCCTGCTGACCAAGGCCGACAAGCTGGCCTTCGGCGCGGCGAAGAACGCCCTGCTCAAGGTGCGCCAGGAAATCCGCAAGGAGTGGGGCGACGAGGTCGCCAGCATCCAGCTGTTCTCCGCGCCCAAGCGCCTGGGCGTGGACGAGGCGCAACTGGTACTGGCGCAGTGGCTGGGGCTGATCGAGGACGATGAAACGCAGCCCGAGTGACCCCCGCGCAGCAAATCGCGAACAAAAAAAACCCCGGGCTTCGTATGGGGAGGGAGAAGACCGGGGTTCAATTCTGAACCGCTAGGGCGGGGTTCAGAGATCTGCCAACACTAAACACAGCTAGGAGCATCGAAGGGCCTCATTGCCATTCACGATCTCTGACCGGCCTCCCTGTCGATTAGTTCAGCGCCTTTTTAGAACTCATCGCCATATGAATCAGGATAATTTCTGATTTTTCATATATGACAGAGACACCTCAGTGCGCCTCGTCCCAGTTGTCGCCCACGCCCGCCTCGACCAGCAGTGGCACGTCCAGCTCGGCGGCGCCACTCATCAACGGCAGCAGGCCGGCCTTGAGCGCCTCGACCTGATCCTCGCGCACCTCCAGCACCAGCTCGTCGTGCACCTGCAGTATGACTTTCACGTCCAGCCCGGACTGCGGCAGCCAGGCGTCCACGGCGATCATCGCGCGCTTCATGATGTCCGCCGCGGTGCCCTGCATCGGCGCGTTGATCGCGGTGCGTTCGGCGCCCTTGCGCAGCGCCGGGTTCTTCGCATGGATATCCGGCAGGTACAGGCGGCGACCGAACAGGGTCTCGACGAAACCCTGCTGGCTGGCCTGCTCGCGGGTGCGTTCCATATAGGCCAGCACGCCGGGGTAGCGGGCGAAGTAGGTGTCGATATAGGCCTGCGCCTGCTTGCGGTCGCAGCCGAGCTGCTTGGCCAGGCCGAAGGCGCTCATGCCGTAGATCAGGCCGAAGTTGATCGCCTTGGCACTGCGCCGCTGATCGCTGGTCACCTGCTCCAGCGTCACGCCGAACACCTCTGCCGCCGTCGCCCGGTGCACGTCGCGGTCGTGGCGGAAGGCGTCCAGCAGGCCCTCGTCCTTGGCCAGGTGGGCCATGATGCGCAGCTCGATCTGCGAGTAGTCGGCCGCCAGCAGCTTGTAGCCCCTGGGGGCGACGAAGGCCTGGCGAATACGCCGTCCTTCCGCCGTGCGGATCGGGATGTTCTGCAGGTTGGGGTCGGTCGAGGACAGCCGCCCGGTGGCCGCCACCGCCTGGTGGTAGCTGGTGTGGATGCGCCCGGTGCGCGGGTTGATCTGCTCCGGCAACCGGTCGGTGTAGGTGCTCTTCAGCTTGCTCAGGGAGCGGTACTCCATCAGCAGCTTGGGCAGGGCGTGGTCCTGCTCGGCCAGTTCGGCCAGCACCGCCTCGGCGGTGGACGGCTGGCCGGTGGCGGTCTTGCTCAGCACCGGCAGGCCGAGCTTGTCGTAGAGGATGGCGCCGAGCTGCTTGGGCGAGCCGAGATTGAACTCCTGGCCGGCCAGTTCGAAGGCCTGACGCTCCAGGGCCACCAGGCGCTCGCCCAGCTCGACGCTGTGCTGGCCGAGCAGCTTGGCGTCGACCAGCGCGCCGTTGCGCTCGATGCGCGCCAGCACCGGCACCAGCGGCATCTCGATCTCGCGCAGCACCTTGGCCAGCGAGGGCGTGGCTTCCAGCCTGGCCCACAGGACCTGATGCAGGCGCAGGGTCACGTCGGCGTCCTCGGCGGCGTAGGGGCCGGCCTGCTCGATGGCGATCTGGTCGAAGGTCAGCTGCTTGGCGCCCTTGCCGGCGATGTCCTCGAAGCGGATGGTGCTGTGGTCGAGGTACTTCATGGCCAGGCTGTCCATGTCGTGGCGGGTCGCCGTCGAATCGAGCACATAGGATTCGAGCATGGTGTCGAAGGCCAGGCCCTGCAAGGCGATCGGCGTGCTGGCGTGGGCCAGCACGTTCATGTCGTACTTGCCGTGCTGGCCGACCTTGGCCTTGGCCGGGTCCTCCAGGATTGGCTTGAACGCTGCGAGCACGGCGTCACGATCCAGCTGCGCCGGCACGCCCATATAGGAATGGGCCAGAGGCACATAGGCGGCCTCGCCGGCGCTCACGGCGAAGGACACGCCGACCACCTCGGCCTGCTGCGGGTCGAGGCTGGTGGTCTCGGTGTCGAAGGCGATCAGCTCGGCGGCCCGCAGCTTGTCCAGCCAGGCATCGAAGCGCGCCTGTTCCAGCACGGTTTCATAGCGCGACTCGGCCGCCGGTGCCTCTGGGGCTGGTTCTTTCTCAGCCGGCGCGGGCCGATCGAACAGCCCGCCCGTGGGCGCCGGCACAGTGGCAGGGCGTGTCTTCGGCTGCTGGCGCTGCAGCTCATCGAGCCAGCCCTTGAACTCCAGTTCGGTGTAGAGAGCGACCAGCGCGGCACGGTCCGCCTCGCCGGGGTAGAGGTCGTCGACGCCCACCTCCAGCTCGACATCGGTCTTGATGGTCGCCAGCTGGTAGGAGAGGAAGGCCATGTCCTTGTGCTCGGCCAGCTTGGCCGGCAGGGTCTTGGCGCCGCGGATCGGCAGCTCCGGCACCTTGTCCAGGCTGGCGTAGAGCACGTCGAGGCCACCGCCGACGCCGACCAGCAGGCCCAGCGCGGTCTTCTCGCCGACGCCCGGCACGCCGGGGATGTTGTCGACCTTGTCGCCCATCAGGGCCAGGTAGTCGATGATCAGCTCGGGGCCGACGCCGAACTTCTCGCGCACGCCCTCGATGTCGTAGACGCTGCCGGTCATGGTGTTGACCAGGGTGACGTGGGGGCAGACCAGCTGCGCCATGTCCTTGTCGCCGGTGGAGATCACCACATCGCGCCCGAGCGCGGCGGTCTGCCGGGCCAGGGTGCCGATCACGTCGTCGGCCTCCACGCCCTCGACGCACAGCAGCGGGTAGCCGAGGGCGCGCACGGCGGCGTGCAGCGGCTCGACCTGGCCGCGCAGCTCCTCGGGCATCGGCGGGCGGTTGGCCTTGTACTCGGCGAACATGGCGTCGCGGAAGGTGCCGCCCTTGGCGTCGAACACCACGGCGAAGGGGCTGTCCGGATACTGCTTGCGCAGGCTCTTGAGCATGTTCAGCACGCCCTTGACCGCGCCGGTCTGCTGGCCCTTGGAGTTGGCCAGCGGCGGCAGGGCGTGGAAGGCGCGGTAGAGGTAGGAAGAACCGTCGACCAGAACGAGAGGGGCGTTGGACATGCGCAAGATCAACCTTTTGCCGAGTGCGAACGCTAGAATGAACGCACCAACCTGAAGAAAGGGACAAGGTTACCATGCGCCTGCTCACCCGCCTGACTCTGGCCGCCCTGCTGGCCGCCAGCCCCGTGTTCGCCCTGGCCGCGGACGAGGTCACCGGCGATCCGGATGTGACCATCCGCCAGGATGGCGACAAGACCATCACCGAGTACCGGCAGAACGGCTTCCTCTATGCCATCAAGGTCACGCCGAAGAACGGCAAGCCCTACTTCCTGGTGCGCGCCGACGGCAGCGAGGGCAACTTCATCCGCTCCGACCAGCCGGACATGCTGATCCCGGCCTGGGAAATCTTCAGCTGGTAAGCGCCCATGTCCGTCTTCACCCCCCTGGAACGCCATGAGCTGGAAGTCTTCCTCGAACCCTACGGGCTCGGCCGCCTGAAGGACTTCCAGGGCATCGCCGCCGGTAGCGAGAACAGCAACTTCTTCGTCAGCCTGGAGGGCGGCGAGTTCGTCCTGACCCTGGTCGAGCGCGGCCCGCGCGGCGACATGCCGTTCTTCGTCGAACTGCTGGAGCGCCTGCACCAGGCCGGCCTGCCGGTGCCCTACGGCGTCGCCACCCGTGGCGGCGAGGTGCTGCGCGAGCTGGCCGAGAAGCCGGCGCTGCTGCAGCCGCGCCTGGCCGGCAAGCATGTCAGCCAGCCCAACGCCCATCACTGCGCGGAGATCGGCGCCTGGCTGGCGCGCCTGCATCTGGCCACCAGAGGCGACATTCTGGAAAGGCGCAGCGATCGCGGCCTCGACTGGATGCTGGAGGAGGGCCCGGTGCTGGCCCTGGAGCTACACGACGAGCAGCTGCCGCTGCTGCGCGACAGCCTGCAGGAAGTGGCCGAACTGAAGGCGCGCATCCTCGCCCTGCCGCGGGCCAACCTACACGCCGACCTGTTCCTCGACAACGCGCTGTTCGACGGCAATCACCTGACCGGGGTGATCGACTTCTACAACGCCTGCTCGGGGCCGATGCTCTACGACCTGGCGATCACCCTCAACGACTGGTGCTCGCTGGCCGACCAGCGCCTCGACCTGCCGCGCGCCCAGGCCCTGCTCGGCGCCTATGCCGCGCTACGCCCGTTCAGCCGCGCCGAGGCCGAGCTGTGGCCGGCCATGCTGCGCGTCGCCTGCCTGCGCTTCTGGCTGTCGAGGCTGATCGCCGCACGACGCTTCCAGGGCCGCGACGTGCTGGTCAAGGACCCCGGCGAGTTCCAGCGACGCCTGGCGCAGCGCCAGCAGGTCGGCCTGGAGCTGCCGCTGGCGCTGTAGGCCGGCTAATGTGCCCCGTAGGCTGGGTAGAGGCGCGCAGCGCAGAAACCCAGCGCCGCGTCCATGCTGGGTTTCGCTGCGCTCTACGCCAGCCTACGGCTACAGGCTTTCCAGGCAGCCGGCCAGCTCTTCGGCCAGGTTGCCCAGCAGCTGCTCATAGCTCAGCGCCTCGGCGCCCAGGGCATCCAGCTCGGCCAGCCTGACCGGCAGGCCGGCGGCCAGGGTCTCGGCCAGGCGCGGGCGCAGCGGCGGTTCGCTGAACACGCAGGCCGGGCCGGCGGCCTTCAGGCGCTCGCGCATCGCGGCGACCTGGCGGGCGCCCGGCTGCACTTCGCTGGCGGCGACGAACACCCCGACATGCTGCAGGCCATAGGCGCTCTCGAAGTAGTCGAAGGCCTGGTGGAAAACGAAGAACGGCTTGCCGGCCAGCGGCGCCAGGCGCGATTTCAACTCGGCATCGAGGCCGTTCAGGCGCCGCTCGAAGGCGGCCAGATTGGCCTGGTAACGCGCGGCATTGGCCGGGTCGGCGGCGGCCAGGTCGGCGGCCATCCGCGCCGCTATCGCCCGGGCATTGGCCGGCAGCAGCCAGAGGTGGGCATCCAGGCTGCCGGGGCGGTGGTCGTGGTCATGCTCGTCGGCGTGCCGCTCGTGTTCATCCTCGTGTTCGTGCTCGCCGCCTTGTTCCTCGCCGAAGTGGCGCAGGGTCAGGCCGGGCAGGGCCTGCACGGCGACGCTCGGCTGATCGCGGCCCTCGAGCAGGCGCGGCAGGAAAGTCTCCATGTCCGGGCCTATCCAGTACAGCAGGTCGGCGCTCTGCACCCGGCGCACATCGGAAGGGCGCAGGGCGAAGTGGTGCGGCGAGGCGCCGGGGGGCAGCAGCACTTCCGGCCGGCCGAGCTCGCCCTGCACGGCGGCGGCGATCAGCTGCAGCGGCTTGATGCTGGTCAGTACGCGGACTTCGGCCTGGGCGGCCAGGGGCAGGAGGCTGAGCAACAGGAGGGCAAGCTGGCGCGACACGGAACAACACTCGGCGGGTAAAGAGTAATAGAATAACGTCTCTTCACCCGGACGTCCTCGTCATGTTCAAGCCCCTGCCCGGCAACACCCCGCTGGCCTGCCTGCCGCACGACCACTCGCGCTGCGTGGCCGAGGCCCTGGCCGAGGCCGAGCAGCTCTGCGCCCGCCAGGGCACGCGCCTGACCGCACTGCGCAAGCGCGTGCTGGAGCTGGTCTGGGCCAGCCACAAGCCACTCGGCGCCTACGACATACTCGCCGTGCTGAGCGAGGAGGACGGCCGCCGCGCCGCGCCGCCGACCGTGTACCGGGCGCTGGACTTCCTCCTGGACAACGGCCTGGTGCACCGCATCGCCTCGCTCAACGCCTTTATCGGCTGCGTCCATCCGGGCCAGCTGCACCAGGGCCAGTTCCTGATCTGCCGGGCCTGCCACGCGGCCATCGAACTGGAGCTGCCGGCCATCAGCCAGGCCATAGTCGCCGGTGCCGGCGAGGTGGGCTTCGCCGTGGAGAGCCAGACGGTGGAAGTGGTCGGCCTGTGCGCCGGCTGCAGGAGATCGGCATGAGCGAGACGCTGATCCAGCTGGATGACGTCAGCCTGGCCTTCGCCGGCCAACCGGTGCTGCAACGGGTACGACTGGTCCTGCGCCCCGGCGAGATCGTCACCCTGATCGGCCCCAACGGCGCCGGCAAGACCACCCTGGTGCGCACCGTGCTCGGCCTGCTCAAGCCGGACAGCGGCAGCGTGCGGCGCAAGCCGCGCCTGCGCATCGGCTACATGCCGCAGAAGCTGCACGTCGATGCGACCCTGCCACTCTCGGTGCTGCGTTTCCTGCGCCTGGTGCCGGGCGTGGACCGCGCCGCCGCGCTGGCCGCGCTGGCGGAGGTGGGCGCCGAACAGGTACTCGACAGCCCGCTGCAGAGCATCTCCGGCGGCGAGTTGCAGCGCGTGCTGCTGGCCCGCGCCCTGCTGCGCGAGCCCGAGCTGCTGGTGCTCGACGAGCCGGTGCAGGGCGTCGACGTGGCCGGCCAGGCCGAGCTGTACCGCCTGATCACCCGGCTGCGCGACCGCCACGGCTGCGGCGTGCTGATGGTGTCCCACGACCTGCACCTGGTGATGAGCGCCACCGATCAGGTGATCTGCCTGAATCGCCATGTGTGCTGCTCGGGGCACCCGGAGCAGGTCAGCAACGACCCGGCCTTCATCGAGCTGTTCGGCCAGGACGCGCGCAGCCTGGCGATCTATCACCACCATCACGATCACAGCCACGACCTGCATGGCGAGGTGGTCGCCGAGCCGGGCCTGCGCATCCACGGCCCGGTCCATGTCCACGGCCCGGACTGTAAGCACTGATATGCCAGACTTCCTGCTCAACGCCCTGCTCGCCGGCCTGGCCCTGGCCCTGGTGGCCGGCCCGCTCGGCTCCTTCGTGGTGTGGCGGCGCATGGCCTACTTCGGCGACACCCTGTCGCATGCCGCCCTGCTCGGCGTGGCCCTGGGCTTTCTGCTCGACCTCAGCCCGACCCTGGCGGTGACCGCCGGCTGCCTGCTGCTGGCCGTGCTGCTGGTAACCCTGCAGCAGCGCCAGCCACTGGCCTCGGACACCCTGCTGGGCATCCTGGCACCGACCACCCTGTCGTTGGGGCTCGTCGTCCTGAGCTTTATGGACGAGGTGCGCATCGACCTGATGGGCTACCTGTTCGGCGATCTGCTGGCGGTGAGCGCCAGCGACCTGGCCTGGATACTGGGCGGCTGCGCCCTGGTCATGATCCTGCTGCTGCCGCTGTGGCGCCGCCTGCTGGCGATCACCGTGCACGAGGAACTGGCGCGGGTCGAGGGCCTGCCGGTGGCCGGCCTGCGCCTGGCGCTGATGCTGCTGATCGCCGTGGTCATCGCCGTGGCGATGAAGATAGTCGGCGTGCTGCTGATCACCTCGCTGCTGATCATCCCCGCCGCCGCCGCCCAGCGCCACGCGCGCACCCCGGAGCAGATGGCCACCGGCGCCAGCCTGCTGGGCATGCTCGCCGTGTGCGGCGGCCTGGCCCTGTCCTGGTACCAGGACACCCCGGCCGGGCCGTCCATCGTGGTGACCGCCGCGTCGATTTTCCTCATAGGCTTTGCTCTGCCCCGTCGGGCCCGCTAGGATTGGGCGTTTTTTGCCCAAACCAAAACGATACAGAACCGACAGGTCACAAAATGAACATCAATACGGGCCGCCATCTCGCCGGACTCGCCTTGGGACTGCTGGCGAGTGCGGCTCAGGCCGAATACTGGACAGTCGACGAGCAGGTCAAAAGCTTCAACCAGGTCTCGGCGCAGATCATGCACGGCGACCTGCAGGCCGCAGAAGCCAAGCTGGAAAGCATCCGCCAGAACATCGACAAGAGCGACGTGCGCATCGGCCAGTACCAACGCGAGCTGGCCAGCGCCTATCTGCAACGCGGCCGCCAGCAGCTGAGCGCCGGCGACAGGAGCGCCGCCGTGGCCACCCTGGGCCAGGGCGAGCGCCATCTGGCCGCCACCTCGCCGGCATTCAGGCAGCAGTACCGCAGCAGCCTGGACCAGGCCGCCCCGGCCACGGCCTCCGCCCAGCCGACGCCCGCACCGGCCAAGCCCAAGCCCACGCAGCAGGTCGCGGCCAAGCCCATGGCGGCCGACCAGGCGCAGAGCCAGGAGGAGCGCCGCGAGGACGTCGAGCGGCGCCTGCGCGAAGCCGAGGCGAGCATCGCGCGCAAGGAGGCCGAGCGTGCCCGCCAGCAGCAGTTGGCCGAACAGCAGGCCGCCGCCGAGCGCGAAGCCGCGCAGCAAGCCGTGGCCGCTCCGGCCAAGCCGCTGCCGGCTGCAGCACCCGTGGCCAAGGTCGAGACGCCCAAGCCCGCCGTGGCCGCCGCCCCGCGCGCGCGCCTGATCGACCCGGCCGCCGCCAGCAGCAGCGTGCCCATGCCGATGCTCGACGCCGACGACCGCGACAGCCTGCGCCTGCTGCTCGACCAGGTGGCCGCCGACGTGGTCGCCTTCGACTGCGCCGTGCGCCTGGAAGTGCGCGAGGCCAAGGACTACCCCTACGTCGCCGCCCTGCTCTCGGCGCGGATCAAGAAGCTGGACCCGGGCTTCGCCCCGCAGTTCTCCCCGGTGCTCAAACCGGACCAGCAGCCGCGCCTGGTGCTCAGCCCGCAGAGCAACAGCTGAGGCCCCGCCTCTGGCACGACGGCCGCCCTCGGGCGGCCGTTTGCTTTTTATGCCCTTATGAAAGTAATTCAGACCAAGAAAGACTAAGAGCGCATAAACAAAGTCGTTAAAATGCGCGGCTTTCGGCCAACCGCCTAGGCTAGCTGGAGTCGTCGCCCCGACCGGATCGCGACCGTTACTCCCCCGTACCCACAAGGTTCGCGCAGTGATCGAGTTCCACCACGTCAACAAATCCTACCGGGTCGCCGGCCGCGAAGTGCCGGCCCTGCGCGCCACCAGCCTGCGCATCGAGCGCGGCCAGGTGTTCGGCCTGATCGGCCACTCCGGCGCCGGCAAGAGCACCTTGCTGCGCCTGATCAACCGCCTGGAAGAGCCCAGCGGCGGCCGTATCGAGGTCGACGGCGAAGACGTCACCGCCCTCGACGCCGACGGCCTGCGCCGCTTCCGCCGCCAGGTCGGCATGATCTTCCAGCACTTCAACCTGCTGTCGTCCAAGACCGTGACCGCCAACGTGGCCATGCCGCTGGAGCTGGCCGGCGAGCTGAGCCGCGCCGAGATCGCCCGGCGCGTTGCGGAACTGCTGGCCCGGGTCGGCCTCAGCGAGCACGCCAACAAGTACCCGGCGCAGCTGTCCGGCGGGCAGAAACAGCGCGTCGGCATCGCTCGCGCGTTGTCGACCAACCCGAAGATCCTGCTGTGCGACGAGGCCACCAGCGCCCTCGACCCGCAGACCACCGCGCAGGTCCTGCAGCTGCTGGCCGAGATCAACCGCGAGCTGGGCCTGACCATAGTGCTGATCACCCACGAGATGGACGTGATCCGCCGAGTCTGCGACCAGGTGGCGGTGATGGATGGCGGCTCGATAGTCGAACAGGGCCCGGTGGCCCAGGTGTTCCTGCATCCGCAGCACCCGACCAGCAGGCGCTTCGTCCAGGAAGACGAGCATGTCGACGAGAACGAGCAGCGCGACGACTTCGCCCATGTCAGCGGGCGCATCCTGCGCCTGACCTTCCAGGGCGAGGCCACCTACGCCCCGCTGCTGGGCACCGTGGCCCGCTCCACCGGCGTGGACTACAGCATCCTCGCCGGGCGCATCGACCGCATCAAGGACACCCCCTACGGCCAGCTGACCCTGGCCATCACCGGCGGCGACTTCACTGCCGCGCTGGCGCAGTTCGCCGCCGCCGACGTGCATCTGGAGGTGCTGCGATGATCGATTCCCTGCTCGCCACCTGGCTGCCCAACGTCGACTGGCAGGAGATCGGCTACGCCAGCCTCGACACTCTCAATATGCTCGGTGGCGCCACGCTATTTACCGTACTCCTGGGTCTTCCCCTGGGCGTGCTGCTATTTCTCACCGGCCCGCGGCAGATGTTCGAGCAGCGCGCGCTGTATGCCGTGCTGTCGCTGCTGGTCAACGTGCTGCGCTCGGTGCCGTTCGTGATCCTGCTGATCCTGATGATCCCGCTGACCGTGCTGATCACCGGCACCTCGCTGGGCGTGGCCGGCGCCATCCCGCCGCTGGTGGTCGGCGCCACGCCGTTCTTCGCCCGCCTGGTGGAAACCGCCCTGCGCGAAGTCGACCGCGGCATCATCGAAGCCACCCAGGCGATGGGCGCCAGCACGCTGCAGATCATCTTCCGCGCCCTGCTGCCGGAAGCCCTGCCGGGCCTGATCGCCGCCGCCACGGTGACCGCCATCACCCTGGTGTCCTACACCGCCATGAGCGGCCTGATCGGCGGCGGCGGCCTCGGTGACCTGGCCGTGCGCTACGGCTACCAGCGCTACCAGCCGGACGTGATGGCCGTCACCGTGATCCTCCTGCTGGTCCTGGTGCAGGTGCTGCAGATGGTCGGCGATCGTCTGGTCGTGCATTTTTCCCGCAAGTAAATCCCGCTAGAAGCGCGGGGCCCGTTATCCACGGGGCCCCGCATCACCTTCCCACAAGGAGCCCCCATGAAGAATCTGCTGACCGCCCTGGCCGCCTCCCTGGCCCTCACCACCACCGCCGCCCAGGCCGGCGAAATCAGCGTCGCCGCTACCGCCGTGCCGCACGCGGAGATCCTCGAATTCGTCAAGCCGGCCCTGGCCAAGCAGGGCGTCGAGCTGAAGATCAAGGTCTTCACCGACTACGTGCAGCCCAACGTGCAGGTGGCCGAGGGCCGCCTGGACGCCAACTTCTTCCAGCACCAGCCCTACCTGGACGAGTTCAATGCCTCGCGCGGCACCGCCCTGGTGAGCATCGCCGGGGTGCACGTCGAGCCCTTCGGCGCCTACTCCAGCAAGGTCAAGAGCCTGGACGAGCTGAGCGAGGGCGCCCAGGTGGTGATCCCCAACGACGCCACCAACGGCGGCCGCGCCCTGCTGCTGCTGCAGAGCACCGGCCTGATCAAGCTCAAGGAAGGCGCCGGCATCACCGCCACAGTCCGCGACATCGCCGAGAACCCGAAGAACATCAAGGTGCGTGAACTGGAGGCGGCCACCCTGCCGCGCGTACTGCCGCAGGTCGACCTGGCGCTGATCAACACCAACTACGCCCTGGAAGCCGGCCTCAACCCGACCCAGGACGCCCTGGCGATCGAGGGCTCCGACTCGCCCTACGTCAATATCCTGGTGACCGCCAGCGAGAAGAAGGACGACGCCGACCTGCAGAAGCTGGCCCAGGCGCTGCACGGCGCCGAGGTGAAGCAGTTCATCGTCGACAAGTACCAGGGCGCCGTGGTGCCGGCGTTCTGAGCGCCGCGCAGCGATGGGTCGAAGAACCCGCTCAATGCGTATGCTGTTCACTTAAGAAAACGCCGCGACTTCTTTACAGAGTCGCGGCGTTTTTCTGGCTTGGCCAGCAGCGAAGGACACTGCGCAATACCATGGCCTGGATGTCGCGCGCTCCCCTCTCCCGCCGGGAGAGGGGCTGGGGGGTGAGGGACAATCGCCTACTCGTTGCCTCCCTCATCCGCCCGCGGCCCGCCCAGCCCTCTCCCAGGGGGAGAGGGAGAACAACAGCCGCAGACCTGAACCAAAAAAAGTCCGGCCATGGCCGTGATGTCGCTAAGTGAACAGCATTACGCTCAATGCGGGCTTTTTCGTTTCAGCGTGTAGGGTGGACAACGCCGCAGGCCTGTCCGCCCTACGAGCGCTATTGCAGAACGAGCAGGCTCGGCAGCTGGGCAGCCAGCTTGTCGTTGTTCAGTGGCGCGCGGATGAAGCCACGCTGGGTGCCGTCCGGACCGATGATCACCAGGTTGCCGCTGTGGTCGACGGTGTAGTTCTCCTGGCTGGTGTCGGCCGGGATGAAGGGAATGCTGACGCCATTGGCCAGCTTCTGGATGTCGGCCTGGGCACCGGTCAGGCCCTGGAAAGCGGGGTCGAAGAAGCCCAGGTACTTCTTCAGCTGCTCCGGTGAGTCACGGTGCGGGTCGACCGTCACCAGTACCACGCGCAGCCGATGCTTGGCTTCGTCCGGCAGCATGCCCAGCAGCTGGCGCAACTGGGCCAGGGTGGCCGGGCAGATGTCCGGGCAGAAGGTGTAGCCGAAGAACAGCAGGCTCCACTTGTCCTTGAGGCCATCCACGGCCACCGCCTGGCCGTCCTGATTGGTCAGCGACAGCGCCGGCAGGCTGCGGCTCTGCGGCAGCAGGACGATGCCGGCGTCGAGCAGCGCCACCTTGTCGGTGCCGTCGCCCTTGCTGTTGAGCACCTTGTTGACGGTGAGGCCGAGCACCAGGGCGACGAAGGCGGCGAGGACGATGACGGTTTTCTGCGTACGGCTCATGCAATCTCTCTTGGATAGGGGCGGGCGCTACAGGTTGAGCAGCAGGTAGTGATCGGCCAGCAGGGCGATGAACAGCAGGAACAGGTACCAGATACTGTACTTGAAGGTGTTGATCGCGGCGTGCGGCCGGCTGTCACGGTACAGTACCCAGGCCCAGAACATGAAGCGCCCGCCGAGCAGCAGCGCCGCCGCGAGATAGAGCGGCCCGCTCATGTGGATGGCGTAGGGCAGCAGGGTCACCGCCAGCATCGCGGCGGTGTACAGCAGGATGTGCACCTTGGTGTAGTGCTCGCCGTGGGTGACCGGCAGCATGGGAATATCGGCCTTGGCGTACTCCTCCTTGCGATGGATGGCCAGGGCCCAGAAGTGCGGCGGGGTCCAGGCGAAGATGATCAGCACCAGCAGCAGCGGCTCGGCGCTCAGATGCCCGGCGGCGGCGACCCAGCCGAGCAGCGGCGGGGCGGCGCCGGCCAGGCCGCCGATCACGATGTTCTGCGGCGTGGCGCGCTTGAGGAAGCCGGTGTAGAGCACCGCGTAGCCGAGCAGCGAGGCCAGGGTCAGCCAGGCGGTCAGCTCATTGGTGAAGGCCAGCAGCAGGGCCTGGCCGGCCACCGCCAAGAGCAGGGCGAAGCCCAACGCCGCCGGCACCGAGACGCGCCCGGCGGTGACCGGGCGCTTGTGGGTACGCGCCATGATCGAGTCGATGCGCCGGTCGACCACGTGGTTGACCGCCGCCGCCGCGCCGGCGCACAGGCCGATGCCGAGGTTGCCGAACAGCAGCACGGTCCAGGGCACCCCGGCGCGGGTGGCGAGGAACATGCCGACCAGCGAGGTGATCAGCATCAGCAGTACCACCCGGGGTTTGGTCAGCTCCAGGTAGTCACGCCAGCTGGCGGATTCGGAGTGGGCTCGCAGCGCTGTAGCCATGGCGTTTCTCCTCTACTTATTTACCGACCGCCGCCAGGGCACCGGCGGCGGTCGCGGTCTGCGCCATGCGAGCAAGGCTCGCGGCACGACGCAGGCGATAGTTGATCAGGACCAGCACCAGCAGCAGGGTCGCGCCGCCGCCGTTGTGCGCCACCGCCACGACCAGCGGCAGGTGCAACAGCACGTTGCTCACCCCCAGGCCGATCTGCACGGCCAGCGCCAGCAGCAGCAGCCCGGCCAGGCGACCGAGGCCGGCCGCGCGCAGGCGCCAGGCCAGCAGCAGCAGGACCAGGGCGAGCACCACGGCACCCAGCCTGTGGGTCATATGGATGGCGGTGCGCGCGTCGCTGTCGAGCTGCCCACCGAGGTAATTCGGGCCGATATGCTGAGTCAGATGAAAGCCGTTGGCGAAGTCCATCGCCGGCCACCACTGGCCATGACAGGTCGGCAGGTCGACGCAGGCGACCGCCGCGTAATTGGAGCTGACCCAGCCGCCCAGGGCGATCTGGCACACCGCCAGGACCAGCGCCATGCCGGCCAGCAGGCGCAAGCGCAGGGGCAAGCCGGGCAATACCGGCAATGCGCCGGACAGGCGCAGGCTGAGCAGGAACAGCAGCGCCAAGGTGGTGAAGCCGCCCAGCAGGTGGGCGGTGACCACCTGCGGCCAGAGCTTGAGGGTCACGGTCCACATGCCGAAGGCGGCCTGGGCGATGACCACGCCGAGCAGCAGCAGCGGCAGCTTCAGCGGCTGGCCGCCGGCGCCGCGACGACGCAGGGCCTGCACGGCCAGGCCGAGAATGATCAGACCGAGAGTGCCGGCGAAATAGCGGTGGACCATCTCGTTCCAGCCTTTCTCCGCTTCCACCGGGGCATGGGGGAAGTTGGCCTCGGCATGGGCCAGCTGCGCCTCGCTCTGCGGCACACCGATAAAACCGTAGCAGCCCGGCCAGTCCGGACAGCCGAGGCCGGCATGGGTGAGCCGGGTGTAGGCGCCGAGCAGCACCACCACTACCGCCAGGGCGGTGGCGAACAGGGCCAGGCGGTAACCGGGCAGGGTCTTGCGTTCACTCATCCGGGGCCTCTCTTGTTGTTGTGCTGGCCGTTTGGGGGCTAGCCGATCTGCGAGAGTTTCAGCAGCAGGCGCAGGTCATTGAGGATGTCCTTGCCCCTAGCCTTGGCGTCATAGCGCAGCACCAGGTTGCCGTGCGGGTCGACTATCCATAGCTGCGCGCCCTCGGTCACCGGGACCTGCCTCCGGTAAGCCAGCTCATCCAGGCCGTAACGGCCGAGCTGCGGGTACTCGCGCCTGAGCTGTTCGTCGTAGTCGCCCGCCAGCGGCCGGCTCAGGGCCAGGCCATGGGCCGCGCGGGAAGCGTCGCGATTCAGGCCGATATGGATCTGCCGGGCGGCATAGACCAGCTGGCGGCAGTCCGCCGCGCAGTCGCCGGCGCTGGTGACCAGCAGTTGCCAACGCTCCTGCTCGGCGCCCTGCACGCCGATGTCGGCCAGCTGGCTGCCATCGCCGATCAGGCTGCCGTGGTAATTGCGCCCGTCCGGCACCCAGAAACGCCACTGGTACATGGCGGTGGCGAGGATCATCGGGCCGATGGCCACCAGCAGCAGCAGGATCAGCTGCCAGCGCCCGCGGGGCCGCGGCGCCTCAGGAGTGGAAAGGGCCGGATTCATGGCTGGGCTCATGCTGATTCTCCCGCGCGAATTGTCTTGAGTTGTGGATGCCGAGATAGAGGTAGAGGCCGAGCAGGGCGGCAGCCAGGGCGAACCACTGCACGGCGTAGCCGTTGTGCTTCTCCGGGCCCATGGCCACCACCGGCCATTCGGCCCGGTAGGCGGCGGGGCCGGGTTCGAGGCGTACCTCGTAGGCCATGCCGCCGCGGCCGAGCTGGCGCCACAGGCGCTCCGGCTGCACCGCCGTGATCAGCCGTGGCCAGTCGCCGCCGGCCGGGTCGGCACCCAGCTGGAAGGCCTCGCCGAGCGGCACATGGACCCGCGCCACCAGTTCCAGCGGCTGTTCCGGGGTGGTGAATTGCGGCGGCGTGCGCCGGTCCGGCCAGGGCAGCCAGCCGCGGTTGACCAGCAGCCAGAGGCCGGAGGCCTGATCGTAGAAGGGTTGCAGCAACTCGACGCCGACCCGGCCGTCACGCTGGCGGTTGTCCAGCAACAGGCTGTGGCGCTCATCGAACTGGCCACTCAGGCGGATGCGCAGGTGGGCGAGATCAGCATGCCGTTCCAGTTCGGTCACGCTCATGGGCGCGGCCTGCTCGCGGGCGGCGAAGCCTTCCAGCAGCGCACGCTTCTCCTCGGCACGGGCCAGCTGCCACAGGCCCAGACCGAGCAACAGCGGCAACAGCAGAGCCACCGCGATGCTGGGCAACCAGCCCGGACGAAAGCCGCTCATGGCCCTACGCCCGAGACGCGGATGCGGCTGGCTATACTGATACTGCACACCATCCCCCCATCCCCCGGAGTCACGCATGCTCAAGGCCGCGATCATCCTCCTGCTGCTGGCCACCCTGGCCAGCCTGTTCAGCGGCCTGTTCTTCCTGGTCAAGGACGAGGGCCGCGGCTCGCGGCTGGTCAACGCCCTGACCGTCCGCGTGATCCTGGCCGCCGTCACCCTGGCGTTGATCGCCTGGGGCTTCTACAGCGGCCAGCTGGTTTCTCATGTCACCTGGTAACGACAAAACGCAAGCGGTCCGCACTGTTTTCTCTTGCGGCTTGAGGCTTGCGGCTCACCGCTGCCTCACAGCACATAGACGAAGATAAACAGGCCTATCCACACAACGTCGACGAAGTGCCAGTACCAGCTGGCCGCCTCGAAGCCGAAGTGGTGATCACCGTCGAAGTGCCCGCGCAGGATGCGGATCAGCATGATCGTCAGGATCAGCGCGCCGAGCGTCACGTGGGCGCCGTGGAAGCCGGTGAGCATGAAGAAGGTGGCGCCGTAGATGCCCGAGCCCAGAGTCAGACCCAGCTCGTTGTAGGCGTGGATGTACTCCTCGGCCTGGAAGAACAGGAAGGTGACGCCGAGCAGCACGGTCAGCGCCAGCCAGATCTTCAGCGGCTTGCGCTTGTTGTGCTTGAGCGCGTGGTGGGCGAAGGTCACGGTGAAGCTGGAGGACACCAGCAGTATGGTGTTGAGCAGCGGCAGCTCCCAGGGCGAAATGATGTCCGTGGGCCCGGGGAACAGCTTGGGGTCGGGGTTGCTGAGCAAGGGCCAGGTGAAGTCGAAGTTCGGCCAGAGCATGTTGGCCACGCCCTTGTCGCCCTCGCCACCGAGCCAGGGACCGGCGAAGGTGCGCACATAGAACAGGGCGCCGAAGAAGGCGGCGAAGAACATCACCTCGGAGAAGATGAACCAGCTCATGCCCCAGCGGAACGAGCGGTCCATCTGCGGGCTGTACAGGCCGCCGCGGCTCTCCCTGATCACGTTGCCGAACCAGCCGAACAGCATGTAGGCGAGGATCAGGCCGCCGACGAAGAAGATCAGCGGGCCGTTGGATTCGGCGCGTTCGGCCTTGAGGTCGTTGAACCAGGTGCCGACCCCATACACCGAGGTCAGCATGCCGAGGGTGGCGATGATCGGCCACTTGCTCTGGGCCGGGACGTAGTAGTTCTCGTGACTCGACATTTGTTGTTCTCCTTATGGAGCCGCCCGCTGAGGGGCTGTCTGGGCAAGAGTCGCCTGCGCGACGGGTGGCTTGCGCGCAGTGATATCGAACAGGGTGTAGGCCAGGGTCAGGTGCTTCACGTCCTTGGGTAAGTCCTTGTCGACGATGAAACGCACCGGCATCTCGATACGCTCGCCGGGTTGCAGCACCTGCTGGGTGAAACAGAAGCACTCGGTCTTGTGGAAGAAGGCCGCGGCCTTGGACGGCGCCACGCTGGGAATGGCCTGGGCGGTCATCGGCCGATTCGTCGGGTTGTGGGCGACAAACAGCATCTGGTTGCTCGCCCCCGGCGCCACGCTCAGTTCGTCAGCGAGCGGGCGGAACTCCCAGACCATGTCGGCGGCATTGGTGGCGAGGAACTGCACGCGCACCCGGCGCGCCTCGTCCACGGCCTGCTCGCCCTGGTAGGCCCCGGCGGTCTTGCCGTTGATGCCGAAGGCCTGGCACATCACGTCGTAGATCGGCACCAGGGCGAAGCCGAAGGCGAACATGCAGGCCACCACCACCAGCAGGCGGGTGACCAGACGTCCGGTGCTCAGGCTTTCGCTCATGGCCCAGCCCCTACTTCACTTCCGGCGGAGTGGTGAAGGTGTGGTAGGGCGCCGGCGAGGGCACCGTCCACTCCAGCCCCTCGGCGCCGTCCCAAGGCTTGGCCGCGGCCGGCTTGCCGCCACGGATGCACTTGATGACGATGAACAGGAACAGGAACTGGGTTGCGCCGAAGGTGAAGGCGCCGATCGACGAGATCATGTTGAAGTCGGCGAACTGCAGGTTGTAGTCCGGAATACGCCGCGGCATGCCGGCCAGGCCGACGAAGTGCATGGGGAAGAAGGCCATGTTCATGCCGATGAAGCTCAGCCAGAAGTGCAGCTTGGCCAGGGTCTCGTCGTACATGTGGCCGGTCCACTTGGGCAGCCAGTAGTAGGCCGAGGCGAAGATGCCGAAGATCGCCCCGGGCACCAGCACATAGTGGAAGTGCGCCACCACGAAGTAGGTGTCGTGGTACTGGAAGTCCGCCGGGGCGATGGCCAGCATCAGCCCGGAGAGGCCACCGATGGTGAACAGGATGACGAAGGCCACGGCGAACAGCATCGGTGCCTCGAAGGTCATCGAACCCTGCCACATGGTGGTCACCCAGTTGAACACCTTCACCCCGGTGGGCACGGCGATCAGCATGGTGGCGTACATGAAGAACAGCTCGCCCGTGAGAGGTATCCCCACGGTGAACATATGGTGGGCCCAGACGATGAACGACAGGAAGGCGATCGAGGCGGTGGCGTAGACCATCGAGGTGTAGCCGAACAGCGGCTTGCGCGCGAAGGCCGGGATGATCGCGCTGACGGCGCCGAAGGCCGGCAGGATCATGATGTACACCTCGGGGTGGCCGAAGAACCAGAACACGTGCTGGAACAGCACCGGATCGCCGCCACCGGCGGCATTGAAGAAGCTGGTGCCGAAGTGCACGTCCATCAGCATCATGGTCACGCAGCCGGCCAGCACCGGCATCACCGCGATCAGCAGGAAGGCGGTGATCAGCCAGGTCCAGACGAACAGCGGCATCTTCATCAGAGTCATGCCCGGTGCGCGCAGGTTGAGGATGGTGGCGATCACGTTGATCGCGCCCATGATCGAACTGATGCCCATCAGGTGCACGGCGAAGATGAAGAAGGTCACCGACTCCGGCGCGTAGGTGGTCGACAGCGGCGCGTAGAAGGTCCAGCCGAAGTTCGGCCCGCCACCCTCGCTGAACAGGGTCGAGACCAGCAGCAGGAAGGCCGCCGGCAGCAGCCAGAAGCTGAAGTTGTTCATCCGCGGCAGGGCCATGTCCGGCGCGCCCACCATCAGCGGGATCATCCAGTTGGCCAGGCCGACGAAGGCCGGCATCACGGCGCCGAACACCATGATCAGGCCGTGCATGGTGGTCATCTGGTTGAAGAACTCCGGCTGCACGATCTGCAGGCCCGGCTGGAACAGCTCGGCGCGGATCACCATGGCCATGGACCCGCCGAGCAGGAACATGGCGAAGCTGAACCACAGGTACATGGTGCCGATGTCCTTGTGGTTGGTGGTCAGCACCCAACGCATCAGGCCCTTGGCCGGGCCGTGGTGATGGTCATGGCCGGCATGACCATGCTCTTTGTGAGAGTCGATCACTGCACCCATGTCACTTCTCCTCGGCCTGCTTGAGCTCCAACACCTCTTTCGGGGTGACCATGTCGTTCATGGCGTTACCCCAGGCATTGCGCTCGTAGGTGATGACGGCGGCGATATCCACTTCCGACAGCTGCTTGCCGAAGGCGGCCATGGCGGTGCCGGGCTTGCCGTGGAAGACGATGTCGAGATGGCCCTGTTTGGGCCCGGTGGCGATCTTCGAGCCCTTGAGTGCCGGGAACATCGGCGGCAAGCCTTGGCCCTCGGCCTGGTGGCAGGAAGCGCAGTTGGTCTGATAGACCTTGTTGCCACGCTCGACCAGTTCCTCCTGGGTCCACTCCTTGCTGGTCAGCTCCTTGAGTTTTGCCGCCTCTTCCTTGCGCGCGGCCAGCCACTCGGCGAAGTCCTCCTTGCTCTTGGCCTCCACCACCACCGGCATGAAGCCGTGATCCTTGCCACACAGCTCGGTGCACTGGCCACGGTAGATGCCGGGCTCCTCGATGCGCGTCCAGGACTCGTTGATGAAGCCGGGGATGGCGTCCTTCTTCACCGCCAGGGCCGGCACCCACCAGGAGTGGATCACGTCGGCGGCGGTGATGAGGAAACGCACCTTGGTACCCACCGGCACCACCAGCGGCTCGTCCACCTCCAGCAGGTAGTGCTCACCCTTGGCGTCCTGGTTATGGATCTGGCTGGCGGGCGTGGCCAGGTTGCTGAAGTACTCGACGTCCTGGCCCAGGTACTTGTAGTGCCATTTCCATTGGTAGCCGGTGACCTGGATGTCCAGCTCCGACTCGGAAGTGTCGTAGAGGTCGATCAGGGTCTTGGTGGCCGGAACGGCCATGGCGACCAGGATGACGAAGGGCACCACGGTCCAGAGAATCTCCACCGTGGTGCTCTCGTGGAAATGCGCCGGCTGCTGGCCGGTGGAGCGGCGATGGATCAGCATGGACCAGAACATCACGCCGAACACCACCACGCCGATCACGACGCAGATCCAGAAGATGATCATGTGCAAATCGAAGACGGTGCGGCTGACCTCGGTGGCGCCGGGAGCCATGTTCACAGTCCAGGCGGCATGTGCCGAGCCGAACGCAAGCCACAGCAACAGGCCCATCCAGACGCGTGGATGTCGCATCATTGCGGGTTCCCCTCGTTGTTCTTTTTATCCCGCCGGCTGGGCCCGCGGCTTAAGGGATCGACCTTGCCGATACTGCTGGCTACCGCTGTCGAAACCTTTCCGTGCCACTGCCCGTCCGGTTCCATCAGGTAACGCCTTGCGCTTCGAGTATAGACAGGGAAGCGTGGTGCACAACGCAGTCAGAAAAATAGCGCCGGAATCCGATGGAATGATCCGACTCAGACTCGGCGGGGCCTGCACCGGGGATTGCGACGCCTTTTATGCCTGGCACGAATAAACATTAAGTAAATATGACAATCCGTTCTTAGCTGCCCCTGCAGGCCGGCTAAGGTGAATTCTCGTTTGCTCGCCTCATGTCCCATACCGGAGCCGTCATGAATACCGCCGCCCTGCGTGCCCAAATCCAGCTTGCCCTGACCCACGAAGCCAGTAGCGGTGACCTCGCTCGGCAGATCGCCGGCCAGCTCGAGCATCTGCACCCGATCATCCAGCTGCCCGTCGAAGGTGCGGGCGCCGCCCTGCAGGGCTTCGTCGCCGCCTATGTCGAACAGGTGCCGGACATGCTCGACGCGGCCAACAGCGTGGCCCGCGAGGCCGGCATCGAAGCCCAGGTGAAGCCGGTGCTGAAGCTGGCCGAGCAGTTCTTCCTCAGTCCGCCACAGATCATGGACGGCCAGCAGGGCCTGGCCGCCCTGCTCGACGAGGCCTACCTGGCCCATCGCCTGGTCGAGGAAGTGAACGACCGCTATATCGCCCACCTCGGCCAGCCGCTGATTCCGCTGGACACCACGGTGGCCAACGTCATCGCCCACCGGCTGATCGGCGAACCCTTCGCCAACCAGCTGGACGAGGCGGTGCATCACGCCCTGAGCGGGCTGCTCGACGCCAGCGTGTTCCAGCAGGAGTCGGTGCAGGAGTACCGCGCCCGCCTGGGCAGCCCGCAGACCCTGGCGGCCTGGCAGAGCTGGCCCTGCCTGTCGCGCCAGCTGGGCGTGGAGCTGGGCCTGCCGCTCGGCGCCTGAGCCTCTCCCAGAAACGACGAGGCCCGCTTTAGCGGGCCTCGTCGTTTCACTGCGCCTGGTAGCGCGCCCTCGGCGTGGCCATGGGCACCACCTCGCCGTCCAGCGGCAGGAAGGTGCCTCTCTCGGCGTCGTAGGCACGGATGGCGCTGGTCTCGATGTCGTAGACCCAGCCGTGGATGAACAGCTGACCGCTGGCCAGCTTGGCCGCCACCGAGGGGTGGGTGCACAGGTGGTTGAGCTGGGCGATGACGTTCTCCTCGGTGAGGATGCCCAGGGTGTCCGGGCCATTGCAGCCACAGTTCTCCTCGACCACCTTGAGCGCCACCTCGCTGTGGCGCAGCCAGGCCTTGACCGTGGGCATGCGCTCCAGATTCTGCGGCGCCAGCACCGCCTTCATCGCGCCGCAGTCGGAGTGGCCGCAGACGATGATGTGCTGCACGCCCAGGGCCAGCACCGCATACTCGATGGCGGTGGACACGCCGCCCATCATCTGCCCGTAGGGCGGCACCACGTTGCCGACGTTGCGGCTGACGAACAGATCGCCCGGCGCGCTCTGGGTGATCAGCTCCGGCACGATGCGCGAATCGGCGCAGGTGATGAACATGGCGCGCGGGTTCTGCGCGCCGGCCAGGGCCTTGAACAACTCTTCCTGCTGCGGGAAGACCTCGGTGCGGAAGCGCTTGAAGCCTCCGACTATGGCACTCAGCGCCTCGTCGGCGCTTTCCGGCGCGGTGCGCGCCCGCAGGGGAATGGCGTTGTGCTTGTAGGGCATTGCATCTACCTCGTCTGAAGCGTTGCGCTGAGCGAATTATCGACCTGGCATGCGGACAGCCGCCAGCCTCGCCGAGTCACATTGCTCGGCCGTCAAGAGCGAGCCGGCTCAATAGAACAGCCTGGGCTCGGGCGCCGCCAGCAGCCCGGCCAGCTTGGTCAGGGCGAGGCGCAGCTCGTCCCGGCTCGGCGCCATCAGGGCGATGCGCACGCCGCGGGTGGTGCCGCTACGCTCGGCGAGGAACTGGCTGCCGCTGACCAGGCTCACGCCGTTGGCCCGCGCCAGGTAGGCGAACTCATCGCTGCTCCAGGGCTGCGGCAACTCCAGCCAGACGTGGTAGCCGTTGGCCTGGCCGCGCAGCTCGTAGATGCCGAGGATATCTCTAGCCATCTGCTGGCGCAGCGCCGCCTCTTGCCGCTGGCGCGCCGCCAGCTCCCGGCCCTGGCCGCTGTCGATCAGCTCGCTGGCGAGCTGGGCCATCAGCGGCGAGGGCATCCAGACACTGCTGCGCACCATGGAGGCGAAGCGCGAAAGCATGGCCTGCGGAGCATGCAGGTAGCCGATGCGCAGCGCCGGCAGGATGCTCTTGGACAGGCTGGTCAGGTAGATCGAGCGCTCCGGGGCGAAAGCCGCCAGCGGCGCATGGGCGTTGTCCGCCTCGAGGAAGCCGTAGATATCGTCGTCGACGATGAACAGCTCGAACTCGCGGGCAATCGCCGCGATTTCCGCGCGCCGCTCGCTCGGCATGATCGAGTTGCACGGGTTGTGGTGGCTGGCGACGCAGATCAGCAGCTTCGGCCGGTGCGCCGCGCACAGCTCGCGCAGCGATTCGGGGAGCATGCCATGGGCATCGATCCTGACGCCTTTCAGGCGCCGTCCGAGGCCGTGCGCGAGGGAGATGATGCCGGGGTAGCAGAGCTCCTCGCAGAGGATCAGATCGTCGTGCTGGGTGAGGCTGCCGATGGCCACCATCAGGCCGTGCTGGGCGCCGGAGGTCAGCACTATCTGCTGCCAGGCGGCGCCTGGCAGGCGCTGCCCGACCCAGGCGGCGCCCGCCTGCTTGTGCGCGACATGCCCGCCGTCGGCGCTGTAGTCCAGCACCCGGGATAGCTCGGTGCCGTGCGCCAGCTCGGCGAGCGCGCCCGGCAGCCAGTCGGCGACGCCGCTGTCGTTGGGCTTGATGATGGAGAGATCGATCTGCCCGCTCGCCATGCTCGGCGCGTCCACCGCGGACGGCTCGGCACGCCGCGCGACGAAGGTGCCGCGGCCCACCTCGCCGACCAGCAGCCCGCGCCTGCCCGCTTCGTCATAGCCCCGGCCGACGGTGCCGGGGGTGACCTGCAGGGCCGCGGCCAGCTCCTTCAGCGTGGGCAGGCGCTCTCCCGGCAGCAGCCGGCCGGCGGCGATGTCGCGCTCTATGGCGTCGGCGATCAGCAGGTACAGCGGCTGGTTCTGTTCGGTGAATTGCGGAAGCCACATAGGCGCTACACCCGAGAAATCTGACGGCGCAGCCTAGCATGCCTCGGCCTCGATGTAATTCGCAGCGCATCGATTCAATACCCCCACAGAAGGAGTTGGCCATATCGGCTACGAGCACCGATATTCAGCCGAATACCCGGGACTATGCGGAGATTCGAGGCAACAGGTTGATCTTTATCGATCGATGCAATTACGATGATTGCATCGATTTAATCGAAACGCTTATCCCGGCGCCGCCGGCCATGCGCCGGAGCGGGATGTGCTATGCCAAGCTTATCGGGCCGCCCCGTTCGGCCACCTCGGGATCAACAGCCGCCGTAGCGGCACTGCAATCAGGAGTCTCGCGATGAAAACTGCACTGGTCACTGGCGCCTCTTCCGGCTTCGGCGCGGCGATCTGCCGGCGCCTGGTCGCCGAGGGTTATGCGGTCGTCGGCACGGCGCGGCGCGGCGACAAGCTGGAGGCGCTGCGCGCCGAACTGGGCGACAATTTCATGCCGGTGGTCATGGACGTCACCGAGCCGGCCTCCATCGATGCCGCCTTCGCGCAGATCCAGCAGCGCTGCACCAGCCTCGACGTGCTGGTCAACAACGCCGGCCTGGCGCTGGGGGTGGAGAAGGCGCAGCAGGCCAACGCGGCCAACTGGGAGCGGATGATCGCCACCAACGTCACCGGCCTGGCACTGGTCACCCACCGCGCCCTGCCGGCCATGGTCGCGGCCAACCGCGGGCTGATCATCAATATCGGCTCTACCGCCGGCAGCGTTCCCTATCCCGGCGGCAACGTCTATGGCGCGACCAAGGCCTTCGTCAAACAGTTCAGCCGCAACCTGCGCGCCGACCTGAGCGGCACCCGGGTGCGGGTGACCAATATCGAGCCGGGCCTGTGCTCGGGCACCGAGTTCTCCATGGTGCGCCTGGATGGCAACGCCGAGGCGGTGGCCGAGCTGTACCGCGACGTCGAGGCCATTCGCCCGCAAGACATCGCCGAGACGGTGGCCTGGGTCTGCCAGCTGCCGGCGCACATGAACATCAACTCGATGGAGATCATGCCGGTGGCGCAGAGTTATGCGGCGCTCAGCGTGGCACGCAACCTCTAGTGGCCTGTTTGGCTAATTCAAGTATCCAATTTCGGCGCCAGACTTCGCCATACGTCGTTGCCGTTCCTCGCCGTAGCTCTGCTACGACTCGTCGCGGCGCCTAGTCTGGCAAACCCTGGCACTCGAACTTGAATGCACGAATTAACCGCACAGGCCACTAGAGCAGCGCCAGCTGGCGGCCCGGCGGGGCGAACTGGCTGCAGTCCAGTTCGAAACCGCGGCGGTCCAGGCCGAAGCGCTTGCGCGCCAGGGCGAAGCGCTGCGCCAGCAGGTCGGCGAAGGCGCCTTCGCCACGCATGCGGGTGCCGAAACGGCTGTCGTAGTTCTTCCCGCCACGCGACTGGCGGATCAGGCTCATGACGTGTTCGGCGCGCTCGGGGAAGTGCGCGCGCAGCCACTCCTCGAACAGCTCGGCGATCTCCAGCGGCAGGCGCAGCAGCACGTAGCCGGCCGAACGCGCGCCGGCATCGCGGGCCGCTTCGAGCATGCGCTCCAGCTCCATGTCGTTGAGCGCCGGGATGATCGGCGCCAGCAGCGCGGTCACCGGCACGCCGGCCTGCCGCAGCTCGCGCATGGCGCGCAGCCGCGCGCCGGGCGAGGCGGCGCGTGGTTCCATGATGCGCTTCAATTCGTCGTCCAGAGTGGTCAGGCTGAGCGCCACGCCGACCAGATTGTGCGCGGCCAGTTCCTGCAGCAGGTCGAGGTCGCGCAGGATCAGCGCACTCTTGGTGATCAGGTGCACGGGGTGGCGATAGCGTAGGAGGATTTCCAGGGCCTGCCGGGTCAGGCGCTGCTCGCGCTCGATCGGCTGGTAGGCGTCGGTGTTGATGCCCAGGGCGATGGGCCGCGGCACGTAGCCGGGCTTGCTCAGCTCCTCTTCCAGACGCTCGGCCAGGTTGGTCTTGGCGATCAGCCGGGTTTCGAAGTCCAGGCCCGGCGACAGGTCCCAGTAGGCGTGGCTGGGGCGGGCGAAGCAGTAGATGCAGCCGTGCTCGCAGCCGCGATAGGGATTGAGCGAACGGTCGAAGCCGACGTCCGGCGACTGGTTGCGAGTGATCACCGTCTTGGCCCGTTCGGCGCGCACCTCGGTGGCGCGACAGGGCGGCGTCTCGTCCTGGAACCAGCCGTCGTCCTCGGCCTGGCTGCGGGTCGGGGCGAAGCGGTTGTGCGGATTGCTGGCGGTGCCGCGGCCGCGCGGCGGGATGGAAGCGGGCATGGCGAAGGCTCACTAATACTGTATATGCAAACAGTATTCGGTTTGCCTCCGCCTGGCCAGCCCGTCAGCGACGACCGGCAGCCACGCCCTGGCTGGCGGGCCGTCGCTGCGCGAGGTTAAAAATAGCTCCCTGCTATTTTTTCAGCTTGGGATTGGGGAAGAACTGCACCGTCTGGCCCTTGCCCGCCGCCGGCTTGGCCGCGGCCTGGTTGACCCGCGTGCCGAGCTCGCGGGGCACCGACTGGCCCTGGGCGTTGAGGGTGTCGGCGTAGCCGCAGGCCACGCATTCGCGGTGCGGCACGCCGTCCTCGTCCCACATCTTGATGGTGTCCTGGGCGCTGCACGCCGGGCACACGGCGCCGGCGATGAAGCGCTTCTTCGCCTCGCTCATGCCGCCTCCTCACTCAGCCCGCTGTGGCGCAGCAGCGCGTCGATGGTAGGCGTACGGCCGCGGAAGTCGACGAACAGCAGCATCGGCTCCTGCGAGCCGCCGCGGGCCAGGATGGCCTCGCGGAAGGCACGGCCGGTGGCCGGGTTGAGTACGCCCTCTTCCTCGAAGCGGGAGAAGGCGTCGGCGGACAGCACCTCCGCCCACTTGTAGCTGTAGTAACCGGCCGCATAGCCGCCGGCGAAGATATGCGCGAAGCCGTTGGCGAAGCGGTTGAAGGCCGGCGGGCGCACCACCGCCACCTCGTCGCGCACGCTCTCCAGCACGTCCAGCACGCTGCGGCCGTCGCCGTGGCTGGCGTGCAGTTCGAAGTCGAACAGCGAGAACTCCAGCTGGCGCACCATCATCAGGCCCGACTGGAAGTTCTTCGCCGCCAGCATCTTGTCCAGCAGGGCCTGCGGCAGCGCCTCGCCGGTCTCGAAGTGACCGGAGATCAGCGCCAGGCCCTCGGGCTCCCAGCACCAGTTCTCCATGAACTGGCTGGGCAGCTCGACCGCATCCCAGGCCACGCCGTTGATGCCCGAGGCGCCGGCATGCTCGACGCGGGTCAGCAGGTGGTGCAGGCCGTGGCCGAACTCGTGGAACAGGGTGGTGACCTCGTCGTGGGTCAGCAGCGCCGGCTGGCCGTTCACCGCGGGGGTGAAGTTGCACACCAGGTTGGCCACCGGGCTGATCAGCTCGCCGCCGGCCGTGCGGCGCTTGTCGCGGGCGCCGTCCATCCAGGCGCCGCCGCGCTTGTTGGCGCGCGCGTAGAGGTCGAAGAAGAAGCGCCCGACCCGCTCGCCGTTCTCGCGGATCTCGAACAGGCGCACGTCCGGGTGCCAGCTGTCGAAGCCCGACAGCTCCTCGATCTGGATGCCGTAGAGCTTCTCGACTATGGCGAACAGGCCGGACAGCACCTTGTCCACCGGGAACCAGGCGCGCACTTCCTCCTGCGACAGGCTGTAGCGCTGCTGGCGCAGCTTCTCGCTGTAGTAGCCGACGTCCCAGCTCTGCAGATCGGCCAGGCCCTGTTCGGCGGCGAAGGCTCGGAGTTCCTCCAGGTCGCGCCGGGCGAACGGCTTGCTGCGCACGGCCAGATCACGCAGGAAGTGCAGCACCTGCTCGGTGGATTCGGCCATCTTGCTGGCCAGCGACAGCTCGCCGAAATGGGCGAAGCCGAGCAGGCGGGCCAGCTCCTGGCGCAGGCCGAGGATCTGCTCCATCACCGGGCCGTTGTCGTGCTGGCCGGCGTTCGGCCCCTGGTCGGAGGCGCGGGTGCAGTAGGCGGTGTACACCTCTTCGCGCAGGGCGCGGTCGTCGGCGTAGGTCATCACCGCGTAGTAGCTGGGGAACTCCAGGCTGACCAGCCAGCCGTCCAGCCCCTTGGCCTGCGCGGCCTGGGCCATCTGCGCCTTGGCCGAGTCGGTGAGGCCGGAAAGTAGAGATTCGTCGGTGACGTGCTTGGTCCAGGCCTGGGTGGCATCGAGCAGCTGGTTGGAGAAGCGGCTGCCCAGCTCGGACAGCTTCATCTGGATCTCGCCGTAGCGCTTCTGCTGCTCGGCCGGCAGGTCGATGCCAGACAGGCGGAAGTCGCGCAGGGCGTGTTCGAGGATGGTCTTCTGCGCCACGTCGAAACCGGCGGCCGCCGGGCTGGCGGCCAGCGCCTCGTAGGCCTGGAACAGCGCCCTGTTCTGGCCGATCTCGGTCCAGTACTCGGACAGCTTGGGCAGGCAGGCCTCGTAGGCGGTGCGCAGCTCGGCGTTGTTGCACACGGAGTTGAGGTGGCTGACCGGGCTCCAGGCGCGGCCCAGGCGTGCGCCCAGCTCGTCCAGCGCCAGCACCAGGCCGTCCCAGTTGGGGTTGCTCTGCTGGGTCTGCAGCAGCTCGGCGATGGCCGCGCGGCTATCGGCCAAGATGCTGTCTATGGCCGGCTCGACATGCTCGGGCTTGATCTGGGAGTAGGGCGGCAGGTCGAAGTCCTGCAGCAGGGGATTGGTCGCGGTCACGGCGGCACCTCGGCATTGCGAAATGCCGCCATAGTAATACAAGCGCCGCCGACTGCCGCGGCAAAGCTGTCTATCGGCGCGATCAGGCCTGCGCCTGCCACTGCACCACGCGGTTGCGCCCGGCGCTCTTGGCCGCGTACAAGGCGCTGTCGGCGGCGGCGAACAGCTGCTCGGGCGTCTCGAACGGGCCGTCGTCCAGGCTGGCCACGCCGATGCTCAGGGTCAGCGCCTCCTGGTCGCGGCAGACCCGCGCCAGCTCTCCGCGCAGCCGCTCGGCCAGCACCGTGGCGGCGCCACCGTCGGCCGCCGGCATGATCACGGCGAACTCCTCGCCGCCATGGCGACAGGCGGTGTAGGGCTTGCGCACCTCGCACTGCAGCAGGCGGGCGACGCGCTGCAACACGCGGTCGCCGGCCTGGTGGCCGAAGCTGTCGTTGAAGCGCTTGAAGTGATCGATATCCAGCAGCAGCAAGCTCAGCGGCGCCTGCTGCGCGCGCGCCGCCTGCACCTGCTCGGCCATGCGCTCGTCGAACTGGCGGCGGTTGGCCAGGCCGGTGAGGGCGTCGCGATAGCTGTCCTGGCGCAGGTCGCGCACGCGGCTGCCGAGGGCCAGGGACAGCAGCAGCATCTCGATCAGCGAGCCGAGCTGGAAGGCGTTCTGCGTCATCCAGTTGTGCGGCAGCCAGCCGAAGGTCTTCAGCATGTACACCGTCACGCCGAGCAGCAGGGCGCTCCAGGCCAGCATGTAGTAGCGCGCCGGGCGGCTGCCGGCGAGCAGGGCGACCACGCCGAGCAGTAGCATCTGCAGCACTATGACCAGGGTCAGAATGGAGAACGGCTGGATCAGCTGCGCATAGCTGAACAGCGGGATCGCCAGCATCAGCAGCAGGCACAGCCCCTGCAGCGCGCGCCCGAGCCGGTCCAGGCGGCTCGCCAGATGGCGGGTGCCGAGGATGCTGCGGGTGAACTGCAGACCCCAGAACAGCGACAGGCCGAGCAGCCAGAGCAGGCTGTCGTTGGCCAGCGCCGGGCTGTTCGGCCACAGGAACTGGTAGGTCAGGCCGTTGTGCACGGCCATGTACAGGCCGTAGCTGCACACGTAGAGCAGGTAGAAGAGGAAGGCGCGGTCGCGGATAGCGAGGAACATGAACAGGTTGTACAGCACCAGCGCCAGGAAGCCGCCGTAGTAGATGCCGTAGGCCAGTTGCTCCTGGCTGATACGCTCGAGCAGCGCCTGCGGCGAGTACAGGCTCAGGGCGATATTGATCGGCCCGCCCGAGGCGTAGCGCAGGTAGAAGGTGCGCCGGCTCTCGGGCGGCAGGTCGAGGCCGAAGATGAAATCGCGGTGCTGCACCTCGCGGCTGGCGAAGGGCGTGCGATCGCCGGTATGGCGCACCTGCCAGGTGCCGTCGGCATCCTGCCACCAGAGCTGCAGATGATCGATCAGCGGGTAGTCCTGGCGCAGCAGTGCCTGGACATGGCGCGGCTGCGGGTTGGCCAGGTCGAAGCGGACCCACCAGGCCGAGGTGCTGAAGCCGAAGTTGGCCGAGTCGGCGGCATTGGCACGGAACTCCATGCCGCGCACCCGGGCGAAGTCCAAGGTGCCGGCGGGGTCCTCCAGCAGCTCCAGTTCGGGGGCCAGGTTGTGCCCGCGCAGAACTTCTGCACTCAGGGGGAGCGCGGCAGGCTGCGCCCAGGCGACACAGGCGAGCCACCACAACAGCATCGGCAAGCAGTGCCGACAGTGGTACTTCATCGCTTCTCTCCGCCGACCATGCGGTGGTGTGTACTCGATGAGTCTGGCAGCTGAAGTGGCCGACGGCCATTATCCGCCGTTGGGTACAATCGAAGGCTCACGCCGACCAGGAGACTCCCCCGTGGCCATTCGCAGCTACCAACAGAACACCCCCCGACTGGGACGAGGGGCGTTCGTCGACGCCAGCGCCCTGGTGATCGGCGACGTCGAGCTGGGCGAGGACAGCTCGGTCTGGCCCATGGCCGTGGTGCGCGGCGACATGCACCGGATCAGGATTGGCAAGCGCAGCAGCGTGCAGGACGGCAGCGTACTGCACATCACCCACGCCGGGCCGTTCAACCCGGACGGCTACCCGCTGCTGATCGGCGACGAGGTGACCATCGGCCACAACGTCACCCTGCACGGCTGCACCCTGGGCAACCGCATCCTGGTCGGCATGGGCTCGATCGTGATGGACGGCGCGGTGGTCGAGGACGAGGTGGTGATAGGCGCGGGCAGCCTGGTGCCGCCGGGCAAAGTGCTGGAAAGCGGCTACCTCTACGTCGGCAGCCCGGTGAAGCAGGCCCGCGCGCTGAGCGACAAGGAGCGTGCCTTCTTCGCCTACAGCGCGGCCAACTACGTGAAGCTCAAGGAGCTGCACCTGGCCGAGGGTTACGACCGCTAACCGTTGTTCTGGTAGATGATCTTCTTGCTGCCGTTCTCGCAGCTGCCGACCATCATGGCGGGGTCTTCGACCTCGTCGGCCGGGACTATCTCCAGGGTGTAGCTGTTCACGCCCGAGGCCTGGATCTTCACCTCGATCTCCTGCTTCAGCTCCTCGCAGGGCTTGGGTGCGGCCAGGGCCGCGCCGCTCGCCAGGCTGAGCATCAAGACCAGCAACGCTTTCATCGTCCACCTCCTGCCCCCGCTGGCCATTCGACCGCGGCCGTCGGCCTCTGGTTCTACTGCGCCGCCTGCAACGCCGTCAGCCGCCGCTCGCGCTCGGCCGGTGCCAGCGCGCCGAGATCGGCGGCGCGCCGGTAGAACCGTACCCAGTCGCCGCCGGCCTCGGCGAACAGCGCGGCGAAGGCCGGCACCCAGCGGTCGTAGAGGCCGAAGGGCAGCAGCTTGGCGTTGTTCAGCGGGGCCATGATCCAGGCGTCGTAGCGCGCATCGCCGCGCCACGGGCCGTCGCGCAGGGCGCGGTACTCGGCGCGCAGGCGCTCGAACTCGGCGGCCTTGCCGGCGCGCTTGTGCTGCTCGCTGCCCGGGCCGTCGTAGAGCGCTTGCAGGCGCTCACGGCTGGCCAGGATCAGCTCGCTGAACTGGCGACGCATGGATTCCTCGCGCGCGTCGCCCGGCGCCAGGCCGCGGGCGGCGCGCCACTGGCGCAGGCCCTGACGCTCGACGAAGCTGGCGAAGGACTCGTTGAAGGCGGTGTCGTCGGCGATGTACAGCCGCTGGTGGGCCAGCTCGTGGAAGATCACCGCGGCCAGACGCTCGTCGCCCCAGCGCAGCATGGTGTTGAGCAGCGGGTCGGCGAACCAGCCCAGGGTCGAGTAGGCCTCGATGCCGGCGACATGGGTGTCCAGCCCCCGTTGTTGCAACAATGCGGCGGCGCCACGGGCGCGCCCCTGCCGGTAGTAGCCGCGATAGGCCACGCAGCCGGCCACGGGAAAGCAGTGGGTCAGCGGCGCCAGCGACAGCTCGGGCGTGGCGAAGACATTCCACACCACATAGGGCCGGCCGAGGTCGGCATACAGGCGATAGCTACGGTTGTCCGGCAGGCCCAGCTCGGCGCTGGCGAAGTCGCGCGCCTGCTGGGCCAGGGCCAGGCGGCGCTTGAGCTCGGCATCGCCGGCGGGATCGGCGAGCAGCTCGCTCACCGGCTGGCGCGCCGCCAGCAGCTCGAGCTGACCACGGCCGAGCTGGGCGTAGTAGTCGAGGCTGGTGCAGCCGCTCAGCAGCAGGGCGAGCAGCGCCGGGGCCAGGCGGAAGACGGGCAGGGCGATGGGCATGCGCCGAGACTAGTGCATCGCCAGCGGCCGAGAAAGCCCGCGCCAATCTGCTGCCTGCGGCGCTATGCTGAGCCATCGCAACGGAGGATCGCCCCATGCGCCTGCTGCTGACCCTATCCCTGCTGGCCCTCGCCGCCTGCGCCAGCCCGCTGCCCCAGCCCGACCCGCGACAGGCCTGGGTCGAGCTGCAGATCCACGGCGGCCAGACCCTGATGGCGCACCGCCTGGACGACCGGCGCTGGCCCGACGGGCGCTACTTCCAGGTCGCCCCCGGCGCCCATCGGCTGGAGGTGCGCTTCCAGTTCGAGGTGGCCGGCGGCGGTGGCGGCGACGACTTCAATGGCGAGCCGATCCAGATGACCTGCCACCTGCGCATGGACTACGACGGCTTCGCCGCCGGCCAGCGCTACCGCATCGAGGCCCGGCCCATGCAGTACAAGGCCAGGGGCTGGCTGTACGACGACCAGGGCCAGGTGCTGGCGCGAGCCAAGGTGCTGCGCTGCAACACCTTCGGCTGACTCTCCCCCTCACAAGCACAGCAGCTCCCCTCTCCCCCTGGGAGAGGGGCCGGGGGTGAGGGTGCCTGGACCCCCTCGCCACCTATCCCTCAGCCTGCGCGGACCGCGCCAATCCTCTCCCGGCCGCTCCGCAAATCCCGCAACGCCGTGGTTGCCCGAATGCAATCCAGGTCCGCTGCCTGTTTCCCGGATTGCATCCGGGAAACAGCCTCTCAGCGCAGGCCGGCGACTATCTCGAAGCTGCGCAGGCGGTGTTCGGGCTGGTACAGGTCGCAGGTAAAGATCAGCTCGTCGGCGCCGGTCTGCTCCAGCAGCACCTCCAGCCGTGCGCGCACCTTCTGCGGGCCGCCGATGGCGGCGAGGCCGAGGAAATCGCCCACCGCCGCCTGTTCGTGGGCCTGCCAGCGCCCGGCCATGCTCTCCACCGGTGGGCGCAGCACCAGGCTCTGCCCACGGATCAGCGCCAGCACCCGCTGGTAGGCGCTGGTGGCGAGAAACTCGGCCTCCTCGTCGCTGGGCGCGGCGATCAGCGGCACGCCCACCATGGCGTAGGGCCTATCGAGCTGCTCCGAGGGGCGGAAGTTCTCGCGGTAGATGCGCAGCGCCTGGTGCAGGTAGCGCGGCGCGAAATGCGAGGCGAAGGCGTAGGGCAGGCCGCGCTCGGCGGCCAACTGGGCGCTGAACAGGCTGGAGCCGAGCAGCCAGATCGGCACCTGGCTGCCCACCCCGGGCACGGCAATCACGTCCTGCCCGGTTTGGCGCGGACCGAGCAGGCGCTGCAGCTCGGCGACGTCCTCGGGAAAGTCGTCCGCGCTGCCCAGGCGGTCGCGCCGTAGCGCGCGGGCGGTGGCCTGGTCGGCGCCCGGCGCGCGGCCCAGGCCCAGTTCGATGCGCCCGGGGTAGAGCGCGGCGAGGGTGCCGAACTGTTCGGCCACCACCAGCGGCGCATGGTTGGGCAGCATCACGCCGCCGGAGCCCAGCCGCAGGGTCGAGGTGCCCGCCGCCAGGTAGCCCAGCAGCACGGCGGTGGCCGAACTGGCGATGCCTTCCATGTTGTGGTGCTCGGCCAGCCACAGGCGCGAGAAGCCGAGCCTCTCCACATGCCGGGCCAGGTCGAGGGAACGGCGCAGGGCCGGACCGGCGTCGGCGTCGTCGTCGCGCATCGGCGCCAGGTCGAGCACGGCGAAGGGGGTGTCGGACAGCTTGCGCATGGGGCCTCCTCGGTTGATGCCGGAGCATATGGGGCCGCACGGGACAAATGAAAAGGCCGGAGCAAGCTCCGGCCTCGAACGCGCGGCGTTACGTCAGCCGCGCTGGTAGGCGATTTCCTTGCTGCCGGCCTCGCAGCTGCCGACCACCTGCTTGTCGCCGGCCGTGCCCTTGTCGACCACTTCCAGGCTGTAGGCGGCCACGCCCTTGGCCTTGAGCCTGGCGTCGATCTCCGCCTTGAGCTCCTCGCAGGGCTTGCCGGCGGCCAGCGTGGTGCCGGCCAGGGAGAGCAGGGCCAGGCCCAGTATCGTGCGGTTCATCTGCAACACTCCTTCGTCGATGGATGCACGGGGCAACCCGCCCCGGCGCCGCGCAGCTTAGCCCGGGGCGAGTGAAGATTCTGCGTAGCGCTTGGCTTTAGCTGTTGCTGATGCGGAAACCGATCTTGAGGGTGACCTGGAAGTGGCCGACCTGGCCGTTCTCGATATGGCCACGGGTCTCCATGACCTCGAACCAGTCCATGTTGCGCACGGACTTGGCGCACTCGCTCAGGGCGTTGTTGATGGCGTCCTCGATGCTGGTCTTTGACGAGCCGACCAGTTCGATCAGCTTGTAGGTGTGGTGATCGGACATGTGCTTCTCCTCGGGCAGGCAGGCCTCTTCTTCACGCTAGCCAAGCCGGGGAAAAGCACAAGCGGACGACTCAGAACTGCAGTTCGGCGCGCAGAGCGGCGATCTTGTCCTGCATCTCGGCGTTCAGCTCGGCCGGGTTGAGGCGGGCGATGATGCCGGCCAGCACGCGCTTCTCGTTGGCATCCACCACGCCGTCGCGGCGGGCGATGTCGACCAGGCTCTCCAGCTCGTGCACCAGCAGCTTGCCGTCGTCGGCGAAGCACTTGATCGAGCGGAAGGCCATTTCCAGGTAGTCGCGACTCTCTTGCATCGTGGTTCTCTCCATGTCGAGGGCTGGCCGCGAGTGCCGCCAGCGTGGCCGGCCACGCTAAACCAGAACAAGCTCGCGCGCCAACCATTGCGCCAGGCGCGCGGCGCGGCCGTCCTGCACCCGCCCGGGCACCCACAGGGCCAGGCGCGCGGGGGTTTCGACGAACCCCCAGGGGGCGACCAGGCGCCCGGCCGCCAGGTCGTCGGCCACCAGCGGCTGCGGCGCGATGGCCACGCCGAGGCCGGCGGCGGCGGCCTCCAGCAGGTAATAGAGGTGCTCGAAGCCCTGGCCCTGGCGCAACCTGGCCGGGTCGAGGCCCTGCGCCCGGGCCCACTGCGGCCAGGCCTGCGGCCGCGAGGCGGTGTGCAGCAGCGGCTCGCCGAGCAGGCTGACGGCCGGCGCGCCCTGCAGGCGCGGGTAGTGCTGATAGCGCGGGCTGAGCACCGGACCTATACGTTCCACCTCGAGTTCGAGCACCCGCATGTCCGCCGGCCAGGGCGGCGCGGCGAAGCACAGGGTGGCGTCCACCCCGGGGCGGCGCGGGTCCAGCTCGCCCTCGCTGGCCGACAGCTGCAGCCTCAGCTCCGGCAGCTCGCGATTGAGCCGGTCCAGGCGCGGAATGAACCAGCGTGCCAGCAGGCTGCCGGGACAGCCGAGGACGAATGGCGCATCGCTCTGGCGCTGTTTCAGCTCGGCACAGACAACGCGCAGCCGCTCGAAGGCATCGGAGGAGGCATCGCGCAGGCGCAGGCCGGCATCGGTGAGTTTCACACCGCGGCCATCCTTGTCGAACAGGGTCACCCCGAGCTGTTCTTCCAGCGCACGAATCTGCCGGCTCACCGCACCGTGGGTCACATGCAGTTCCTTAGCCGCCTTGCTAACGCTGTGCAGGCGGGCGGCGGCCTCGAAGGCGCGCAGGGCGTTCAGGGGGGGCAGTTCTCGGCTCATCGAATATGTGACTTTTACTGACAGGTATCGGCAATCTAATCGCTTTTCCGCCGAGCGGCCAGGGGTAGAATGGCGGCCATGTCCTTCTCCCGCCGGGAGAAGCTGGCCGCAGGCCGGACGAGCAATTGTCCCCTGCCGAGCCGCCCCTCACCCCCAGCCCCTCTCCCGATGGGAGAGGGGTGAGAACAGCAGGAGCATGCCCATGACTTCACTTCGCACCGGCCCGGACGCTACCGGCCTGTTCGGCAACTTCGGCGGCCAGTACGTCGCCGAGACCCTGATGCCGCTGATCCACGACCTCGCCGCCGAGTACGAGAAGGCCAAGGCCGATCCGCAATTCGCCGAGGAACTGGCCTACTTCCAGCGCGACTACGTCGGCCGCCCGAGCCCGCTGTACTTCGCCGAGCGCCTGACCGAGCACTGCGGCGGCGCCAAGATCTATCTGAAGCGCGAGGAGCTGAACCACACCGGCGCGCACAAGATCAACAACTGCATCGGCCAGATCCTGCTGGCCAAGCGCATGGGCAAGCAGCGCATCATCGCCGAGACCGGCGCCGGCATGCACGGCGTGGCCACCGCCACCGTGGCCGCGCGCTTCGGCATGGAGTGCGTGGTGTACATGGGCACCACCGACATCGACCGGCAGCAGGCCAACGTGTTCCGCATGAAGCTGCTGGGCGCCACCGTGATCCCGGTCACCGCCGGCACCGGCACCCTCAAGGATGCGATGAACGAGGCGCTGCGCGACTGGGTGACCAACGTGCACAACACCTTCTACCTGATCGGCACCGTCGCCGGCCCGCACCCCTACCCGGCGATGGTGCGCGACTTCCAGGCGGTGATCGGCAAGGAGACCCGCGAACAGCTGCAGGACAAGGAGGGCCGCCTGCCGGACTCCCTGGTCGCCTGCATCGGCGGCGGCTCCAACGCCATGGGCCTGTTCCATCCCTTCCTCGACGACGCCGGCGTGCAGATCGTCGGCGTCGAGGCGGCCGGCCACGGCATCGAGACCGGCAAACACGCGGCCAGCCTCAACGGCGGCGTACCGGGCGTGCTGCACGGCAACCGCACCTTCCTGCTGCAGGACGAGGACGGCCAGATCATCGACGCCCACTCCATCTCCGCCGGCCTCGACTACCCGGGCATCGGCCCCGAGCACGCCTGGCTGCACGATATCGGCCGGGTGGAATACTGCTCGATCACCGACGACGAGGCGCTGGAAGCCTTCCACACCTGCTGCCGCCTGGAAGGCATCATCCCGGCCCTGGAGAGCTCGCATGCCCTGGCCGAGGCCTTCAAGCGCGCGCCCAAGCTGCCCAAGGATCACCTGATGGTGATCAACCTGTCCGGCCGTGGCGACAAGGACATGCAGACCGTGATGCACCATATGCAACAGAATCAGGAGAAGCACTGATGAGCCGCCTGCAGACCCGCTTCGCCGAGCTGAAACAGCAGAACCGCGCCGCCCTGGTGACCTTCGTCACCGGCGGTGACCCGGATTACGCGACCTCCCTGGCCATCCTCAAGGGCCTGCCGGGTGCTGGCGCCGACGTGATCGAGCTGGGCATGCCCTTCACCGATCCGATGGCCGACGGCCCGGCCATCCAGCTGGCCAATATCCGCGCGCTGAACAACAAGCAGACCCTGGCCAAGACCCTGCAGATGGTCCGCGAATTCCGCGCAGGCGATGCCAGCACCCCGCTGGTGCTGATGGGCTACTTCAACCCCATCCACCATTACGGCGTGGACAGGTTCATCGCCGACGCCCAGGAGGCCGGCGTGGACGGCCTGATCGTGGTCGACCTGCCGCCCGAGCATAACGCCGACCTGTGCGTCCCGGCCCAGGCCGCCGGCCTCGACTTCATCCGCCTGACCACCCCGACCACCGACGATCGGCGCCTGCCGACCGTTCTCAACGGCAGCTCGGGCTTCGTCTACTACGTCTCGGTGGCCGGGGTGACCGGCGCCAACGCCGCCACCCTGGAACATGTGGAGGAGGCCCACGCGCGCCTGCGCCGCCACACCGAGCTGCCGGTATGCATCGGCTTCGGCATCCGCACTCCACAGCACGCCGCCGACGTGGCGCGCCGTGCCGAAGGCGTGGTGGTCGGCTCGGCGCTGGTCGAGCAGATCGCCAAGGCCGACAGCCCGCAGCAGGCCATCGACGGCGTGCTCGGCCTGTGCGCCCAGCTGGCCGAGGGCGTGCGCGGCGCACGCCGCTGAACACGCCCGTCCGGAGGGGCGCCCGGCCCTTCCGGACGAACGACCTGGCGGGCCGCCGGCGGCCTGGCTAGGTTCTAGGGGGAAAGCTCCGGCAGCCTGTCCGCACTTGCGCGTGTGAGCGCCGGGAGCAGGAGTCAGCCCATGGCCGAAGACCTCTCGCCCCTCGAATTCACCCTGGAACCCCTGCCGCAGGCGCCCACCCAGGCTCCCGCACGCAAGGCCAGCTTCCAGATCGACACCCGCGACCACCAGCACGGCGACCGTCGCAAGGGCGGCGAGCGTCGTCAGACCATCCGCTTCGAGGCGGACCGCCGCAGCGGCAAGGACCGCCGACCGGTCAGTGCCGGCTGGGACAAGGGCATAGATATCTGAGCAGGCGCAGCGGGCCTCAGCGCAGCCTGTCGACCATCTCCGCCAGCACGCTCAGCACGGCGTGAGCCAGGCGCTTGGAGCGCGCGCCGTTCCAGCCGGTGCGCGGCTGCGGGTTGTCGTCGTGGTCCTTGAACGGCATCTCGATGGTGAAGGCCAGGCAGTCGTGGGTCTGCCCGACCCAGTTGCAGGCCAGCGCCAGGTTGGCCTGGCCCGGGGCATCCAGCGGGTAGCCGTGTTCCACCTGGAACTCGCCGGCGGCCATCAGGCGGCGGCGGAACTCCTGTTCCAGGGCATCCAGACGCGGGGTGAAGCCGGGGTTGCCCTCGCAGCCGGCGGCGAACACGTGGGGGATCTCCTCGTCGCCGTGGATGTCGAGGAAGCAGTCGACGCCGATGGCGGCCATCCGCTCCTGGACGAACAGCACCTCCGGGCTGCGCTCGGCCGAGGGCGCCTGCCAGGCGCGGTTGAGGTCCTGGCCGGCGGCGTTGGTGCGCAGGTTGCCGAGGAAGGCGCCGTCCGGGTTCATGTTAGGCACCAGGTACAGATCGGCCTGGGCCAGCAGCCGCTGCAGTTCGCCATCCGGTTGAGCGAGCCTTTCGATCAACCCCTCCATAAACCATTCGGCCATATGCTCGCCCGGGTGCTGCTGGGCGATCAGCCACAGCCTGCGCGGCGCCGCGGCCGTGCCGCGCACCTGCAGCAGCGGTAACTCGCGGCCCTGCAGACTGCTGCCGCAGGCGAGCAGTTCGACATTCGGCAATGCCAGGGCGCGCGTCAGCAACCGGGCATGGCGGGCGCGGGAGTAGGGCTCGAAGTAGGCGAAACGGGCCGATCCGCGCTCGGCCTGCAACTCGAAGTGCAGGCCGCCCTCGTCGTAACGGGTCGGTACGCGGAACCAGTCGTCCCCGTCGTAACTGGCCAGCGCCTGGTAACCGCTCCAGGCGTTCTTGTAGCTGGACTGCGGCGCGTTCTCCAGACTGAAGCGATGCACCTGGCCGGGCACCAGGCCCTCGGCGAGGAAGTGGAACCACTGGAAGTGCTCGCTGGCGAAGTCCTTGCGAATCGCCAGGCGCACCCGGCTCGGGTCGCTGGCGTCCAGCACCTGGATATTGCCGCTGTCGAAGTCGCTGCGAATCTGCATGCTCTGGCCCCGAAGGTGAAAGTCGGCAGGATAGCCTCGCAACCGCCTGCACGCATGCGCGCAACCGGCCCATGTCGCATTGGTGCAACTAATCCCGGGTGGGCTGGGCGAAAAACTGACCGAACGGTCTTGGCCTTGTGAATTTTCTTGTGTATTTTTTCATGAAATCGACAAGAACAAATTTCACGAGGCCCTCATGTTCAAGCAATCCGCCCAGCATATAGGCACCTACTACGCCGGTACCTACGGCCAGATTCCCCTGCGCCAGCACCTGCAGGAGTCCATCGACTGCGACGTGATCATCGTCGGCGGTGGCTTTAGCGGCCTGCACACCGGCCTGCGCCTGACCATGGCCGGCAAGAAGGTGGTGATAGTCGAAGCCAGCCGCCTGGCCTGGGCCGCCTCCGGGCGCAACGGCGGCCAGGCGCTGCCGGGCTGGTCCTGCGACATGCCGCCGTTGGAGAAGGCCCTCGGCCTGGAACGCGCCAAGCGCCTGTGGGACAGCATGGTCTGGGCCGCCGACGAGATGCGCGAGCTGCCCGGCCGGCATGGCTTCGACATCGACTACCGCACCGGCGCGATCTACACCGCCGTGCTGCCGCGCCGGGTGCGCCTGCTGCAGGAGAACCTGGAGGAGGCCGAGCAGAAGTACGGCTACCGCCAACTGAGCTTTATCCCCAAAGAAGAGTTGCCGGAGTGGATCGCCAGCCCGCGCTACCTGGCCGCCCTGCATGACGCCGGCGCCGCCCACCTCAACCCGCTGAAACTGGCCCAGGGCCTGGCCGCGACCATAGAGGCCAACGGCGGGCGCATCTTCGAGCAGAGCAAGGCCCTCGACTGGCAGGAAACCAGCGACGGCTACCGCGTGCGCACGGAGAAGGGCGAGGTGCGCGGCCAGGTGCTGGTGCTGGCCTGCAACGCCTATGTCGACGGCCTCGACCGCGAACTGGCGCGGCGCCTGCTGCCGGTCGGCTCCTACCAGGTGGCCACCGCGCCGCTCGACCCCGAACTGGCGCGCTCGCTGTTCCCCCAGGGCACCTGCGCCATCGACAACCAGTTCGTGCCCGACTATTTCCGCGTCACCCCGGACAGCCGCCTGCTGTTCGGCGGCGGCTGCACCTACCTGGGCGGCATCCCCAAGGACGTGCCGGCCGCCACCAGGCCCTATCTGGAGCGGGTGTTCCCGCAGCTGCGCGGGGTGCGGATCGACTACGGCTGGGGCGGGCATATCGACTGCACCATGCACCGCACCCCGGACGTCGGCCGCCAGGGGCAGAAGTACTGGCTGCAGGGCTTCTCCGGCCACGGCATCCTGCCGACCCTGGCCGCCGCCCGCGCGGTCAGCGACGCCATTCTCGGCGACGCCGAGCTGCTCGGCCTGTACCAGGGCCTGAACAACCCGCGCTTCCCCGGCGGCGACCTGCTGGCCGCGCCGATCGAGGCGGTGGGCAAGGCCTGGTACCGGCTGCGCGATCTCTTTTAACCCCCTCTCCCCTCGGGAGAGGGGCCGGGGGTGAGGGCCGAGTGGCCTGCCAATCCCTCACCCCAGCCCACTCCCATAGGGAGAGGGAGCAGCGCGGAGGAATCCTCAGCTTGGACAAGCAAGACGAAATCGAAGGCCTGGCGATCCTGCTGCGCGACCTGCGCAAGCACAAGAACGTCACCCTGGGCGAACTGGCCGAGCGCATCGGCCGCTCGGTGGGCTTCCTGTCCCAGGTCGAGCGCGGCCTGTCGCGCCCGACCGTGGCCGACCTCACTGCCATCAGCGAGGCGCTGGGCGTGCCGACCACCTACTTCTACAACCCCGGCAAGCCGCGCGCGGTGCGCTGGGTGACCCGTCCGGACGAGCGCCGCACCCTGTACTACGCCGGCGGCATCACCGACGTGCTGGCCTCGCCCGGCATGGCCGGCGGCTTCGCCATGCTGGAGAGCTTCCTCGAACCCGGTGCGACCAGCGGCGAGGGGCATCTGAACGACAGCTCGGAGCAGGGCGGTTTCGTCCTCGAAGGCGAACTGACGGTGTGGTACGGCGAAGGCGCCGAACCGGTCACCCTCGGCCCGCGCGACAGCTTCCAACTACCCCCGCACGCCCGCTTCCGCTACGCCAATCTCACCGATCGGCCCACACGCGTCTTGTGGGTCTTCACCTGAACCCTGCAGATATCGCCATGACAACAACAAGATTCCCCGACCTGCTCAGCGAAGTGCGCGCCTTCCGCGCCGCCCACCCCGACGTGCGCTACGTCGAACTGATCTGCCTGGACATCCCCGGGCACTTTTACGGCAAGCGCTACCCCCTCGACATGCTGGAGAAGGTCGCCGCCGGCGGCCCGCTCAAGCTGCCGCAGAACTGCGTGCTGCTCGGCGCCCAGGGCGGCCTGCACCCGATCGGCGACTACTGCTTCCACGACGGCGACCCGGACGCGCCGCGCCGCCTGATCCCCGGCACGCTCAAGCCGGTGCGCTGGGAGAACCAGCCGCTGGGGCAGATGCTGATCAGCTCCGACGGCACCGAGGCGCCCATCGAGTTCGAGCCGCGCGAGGTGCTGGCCCAGGTGCTGGGGCGCCTGCAGGCCAAGGGCATCCGCCCGGTGGTGGCCTTCGAGCTGGAGTTCTACCTGTTCGACCGCAAGCTGCACAACGGCCTGCCGCAGTTCCCCCGCGACCCACTGACCGGGGACGAGGACGACCAGCCGAACATGCATATCGAACGCCTGACGCGCTTCTCCGACGTGCTGCACGAGATGGTCGAGGCCGCCCAGGAACAGGGCGTGGACGCCAACGTGATCACCGCCGAGCTCGGCCCCGGCCAGTTCGAGATCAACTTCGCCCACTGCGCCGACGGCCTGCACGCCGCCGACCAGGCCGCCCTGTTCTGCCGCAGCACCCGTGGCGTGGCGATGCAACACGGTTATCGCGCCAGCTTTATGAGCAAGCCCTACCTGGACGCGCCGGGCAGCGGCATGCATGTGCATGTCAGCCTGTACGACGAGAGCGGGCGCAACCTGCTCGACGGCGATGGCCAGCGCCCGCTGCGCCACGCCGTGGCCGGCTGCCTGGAGCTGCTGCCGCACTGCATGCCGATCTTCGCGCCCAACCACAACGCCTTCCGCCGCTACGGCGCCATGGTCAACTCAGCGAGCAAGGCCAGCTGGGGCTTCGAGGACCGCGACGCGTGCATCCGCATCCCCGAATCGGACGGCAAGAACCTGCGCATCGAGCACCGCCTGGCCGGCGCCGACGCCAATCCCTACCTGGTGCTGGCCGCCATCCTCAGCGGCATGGAGCACGGTCTGGAACAGCGCCTGGAGCCCATAGCCCCGCTCAACGAAGACCGCGCCAGCGGCATCGACTTCCCCAAGGACATGCTCACCGCCGTGGCGCAGATGGAGAGCCACGAGGTGGTCAGGGACAAGCTCGGCGGCGAGTTCGTCTTCGTCTACTGCGAGAACAAGCGCCACGACCATCTGGACTTCATGAACGAGGTCAGCGCGCGGGAGTATCGCTGGTTCCTCTGAGGTAGCTTCGTAGGATGGGGGAGGAGCGCAGCTCCGATTCCCATCGGCAGAGTGATGGGTATCGCCTGCGGCTCCACCCATCCTACGTCATGCGCCAGGCCCACCTGGCCTAGACTGCGGCGAGGACATGCAAGGGAATGCAGCCCATGACCGCCTACCGACGCGACCGCACCCCGGGTGCCACCTGGTTCTTCACCCTCAATCTGGCAGATCGAAGCCAGTCCCTGTTGACCGACAGCATCGATCTGCTGCGCGCCAGCTTCCGCCAGACCATGAACCGGCATCCCTGGCAGATTGACGCCATAGTCGTGCTGCCCGATCACTTGCATGCTCTGTGTACCCTGCCGCCAGGCGATGTCGACTTCGCCCTGCGCTGGCGCTTGATCAAGACCGAATTCTCCAGGGCCTTGCCATGTACCGAGCACAGATCGCCTAGCCGGCAGAGCAAGGGGGAGCGCGGGATCTGGCAACGTCGCTACTGGGAACACCGCATTCGTGACGAGAAGGACTTCGGCCAGCACGTCGATTACATCCACCACAATCCGCGCAAGCATGGCTATGTGCAGTGTGTCGCCGACTGGCCCTGGTCGTCCTTTCACCGTTATGTCCAAGCCGGCCTGTTACCGGAGGAGTGGGCGGGCGAGGATGAACCACTCCTGCAGGCGGGCGAGTAGCCCTACGTAGGATGGGTGGAGCCGCAGGCGATACCCATCAGTCCAGGCACCGCCGACGGGTAGCGGAGCTGCGCTCCACCACCCATCCTACTGCGCCATGTCCCTATTGCGCCGCCTGCATGCTGCGCGCGCGCTCGGCCTGCTTGTGCTTCTTGTAGGCCAGCGCCGCCGGCGCCACCGGGGTCACCTGGCCGGTTTCCACCCAGCGCTTGAGACGATTGGCGTCGGCCATATGGGTGTACTTGCCGAAGGCGTCCAGCACCACGAAGGCCACCGGCTTGCCGGCCATCTGGGTGCGCATCACCAGGCAGTGGCCGGCGGCGTTGGTGAAGCCGGTCTTGGTCAGCTGGATGCTCCAGTTGGCCTTGTGCACCAGGCCGTTGGTGTTGCGGAAGCCCAGGCTGTAGCGCGGCTTAGCGAACTGCTGGACGTGCTCGCGGGTGCTGCTGAACTGGCCGATCAGCGGGTATTGGCCGGCGGCCTTGAGCTGCTTGAGCAGGTCGTTGGCGGTGGAGACGTTGCCCTCGGACAGGCCGGTCGGATCGCGATAGCGGGTGCGGCTCATGCCCAGGGCGCGGGCCCTGGCGTTCATCGCCGCGATGAAGGCCGGCACACCGCCCGGGTAGTGGTGGGCCAGGCTGGCGGCGGCGCGATTCTCCGAGCTCATCAGGGTCAGCAGCAGCATGTCGCGGCGGCTCAGCTGGCTGCCGATGCGCACGCGCGAGTAGATGCCGCGCATTTCCGGCACGTCGCGGATCACCACGTCGAGCTGCTGGTCCAGCGGCAGCTTGGCGTCCAGCACCACCATGGCGGTCATCAGCTTGGTCACCGAGGCGATCGGCACCTGCAGGTCGGGGTTGCTGGAGTAGAGGATCTGGTTGCTGTTGAGGTCGACCAGCAGGGCGCTGCCGGAGGCCAGTTCCTGGGTCTTGGGAGCGGCCAGGGCGGGGCCGGACAACAGGCCGCACAACAGCAGGCCGAGCAGGGAGGGGAATAGTTTCACGACTAGGGCATCCGCGGGCTGATGAGTGACAAGCCAAGCGGTCCCTGCCGGCGCGCGGCAGTATACGCAAGCCTCCTGGGCCGCGCCCTGCCTTTCTCAGCTTAGTCCGGACTCGCCGCGCCTGTCGGCAGCAGCGACGGATCGCTCTGGCGTAGATGCTGCTGCAACTGCTCCAGTTGCTCCAGCGCCTGGTTGGCCTCGGCCAGCTCGGCCGCGCTGCGTTCGCCACTTTGCGCGGCCTGGTCGATGCGTTCGCGGATATGCGGGATCTGCTGCAGGCCCAGGGTCCAGGCCTGCACCTCGCGGCGCTGGCCGGCGTCCTCGAAGGCCGCGTACTGCTTCGGGTCGGCCAGCTGCGCCGGGGTGGCGGCCGGGCGCGGGCGCAGGCCGCCGGCCGGCGGTTGACGACGCTCGCCCTGTTCGGCCGCCTCGCGCATCAGCGCTTGCGCCTGCTCGACCGTCAGCGCCTCTTCCGCCAGCGGCGGCCGAGCCGGCGCGGCACCGGACGGTGCGGCTGCCAGCGGCTGGTGGCTGGGCGCCGGCACGGGCACTGGGGTGGACGGCGGCGGGGGCGCAATGCTGTCCCGCGGCACGGCAGCAGGCGGTACGGCCACGGCGGCGTCGGCCGGCGCCTCGCCGAACTGCAATTGCGCCCAGACGCCCAGGGCCACCGCCAGGCCGCCCAGGGCCAGTTGCAGCCTCATAGCCCGCGCACCTCGGCCTTGGCCAGCAGAGCGGCCAGGCGCGCCTCGAACTGGCTGGCCAGTTGCTGGCGCGCCACCGCCTGGTTGACCTCGTAGCGCACACTCGGGTCGCTCAGCGGCAGCTGGCGATCCTCGCGGCTGCGCACGCGGATGATCTCGAAGCCGCGCTCGCCGCGCAGCGGCTGCGACAGGCTGTCGGCCTTCTGGATCAGCGCCGCCTTGCGGGCGAAGTCCAGCCCAGGCTGGTCCGGGCGGATCGGCCCGAGGTCGCCCGGCGGGGTGCGCTGGCGATCCTCGGCCAGCGAATGGCGGCGCACCGCCTCGTCGAAGTCCAGGCCGGCCTGCAGCTCGGCGTACACGCGGTCGGCGCTGGCCTGGTCGGCCAGCAGGATATGCGCGGCCTGCACCGCGGCGACGTTGCGGTACTGGCGCAGGTTGGCCCGGTAGTAGGCCTCGGCGTCGGCGTCGCTGACTTTGGCCGCCAGGGCGCGCAGGCTCTCGGTCTCGTGGTGGAAGTCGCTGTACAGGCCGATCTGGTGCAGGTAGCGGTGGCGTACCAGCTTGTCGCGCACCAGCAGGCGCAGCCCCTCCTGCTCGGCGGCACCATAGCCGGCGCGGCCCAGCTGGTACCAGAGGTAGTCGCGCCGCGCGTACTCGGCGACCAGCTCGGCCATGCGCGCCAGGTTGCCCTGCTGCAGTTCGACCTGGTCCTGCACGTTGCTGCCCTCGTACAGCTGCAGCAGGTCCAGCCGGCGTGGCGGCGCGCCCGGGAACTGCCAGCCGATCAGCTCGACGGCCGCCGCGGCGCTACGCTGGTCCGGGGCCAGCAGCAGGCTGTTCTGCACCAGCCGCCCGGGCGCTGGCGCCAGTGCCGCGCGCAGGCGCTCGGCGCCGAGCCCACGGGGTTCGCGCAGGAAGGGACGCACGTCCTGGTCGAAGCCGCGACCATGCACCTGGTCGATCAGGTTGGCCGCCTCGATCTCCACCTGGGCATCCAGGTCCTGCAGATTCGCCGGGCTCAGCTCGGCCTCCACCGCGCGGGCCAGCAGGCGGTTTTCCACCACGCCGCGGCGCAGGGCGGCCGGCGCGGTGTTGAATTTGACCCGGGTCAGGGCCTGCTGCAGCAGCTCGACACTGCGCCCGGGAATGATCTCGTCGTCGATCCGCAGGTCCGCCGCCGCGCCTGCCGACAGGCTGAAGCCTGCCAGCAGGGCGAACAGCAGCGCGCGGCCGAGCTCAGATACCCGACTGGCCATGGAAGTGGTTGGCTCCCTTGGTCAGCACGGTCACGGTCAGGGCGATGGACTCGGGGATCAGCTGGCGGGCGATGCTCAGGCGGCCGGCGTAGCTGGTGTCATACAGGGGTTCCGGGTGCTGGTAGGCGACCTGGGCGGTCTGCGTGAGCAGGTCGCGCAGCGGCCGGGCCGTATTGTACTGGCCGACCAGGTTGGCCACCGCCACCGGGTCGTTGAGGCGCTCGCGGGCGTAGTGGTCGTTGACCCAGCCTTCCCAGCTGGAGTGGCCGTTGGCCGAGGTGATCCAGGCATGGTGCGGCTGCGCCACGTCGCCGGTGGCGTGCAGGGCGAAGCCGATGGTCTGCAGCGAGGGCGCGGCCTTGAACTGCTCGAACCAGTAGTTGGCCAGGTTGTCGATCGGCTGGAAGGCGGCGGTCTGGAAGTCGCCGTAGTGCTTCTGCCAGTCGGAGCGGCTGCCCTGGCGGTAGTGCGCCTCGGTGCTGTCGAAGTCGCTCTTCTTCAGCTCGCGGTTGTACAGGTAGACCATGGCGTACCAGTCGACGTCGGACACCCCGCCATCGACCTTGTGGTAGCGGTAGTCGTAGCCGCCGTGGTCGTTGCCGTGGTCGTCGCCCACGCGGCCCATGTTGATGAAGTGCCAGTAGGAGGTGTAGTTGACGATGGAGGCGGCGGCGCCCCATAGCGGCGCATGCTCGTAGCCGACCCACCAGCCACCCAGGCGGGTGTCCTTGAAGTCGTCGACGTCGTAGGCGGCCTGGCCGAGGATCTCGCCGGCGGCGGCCTCGGAACCGGCGGCGCCGACATAGAACTGGTAGGCCCGGCGCATCTCCGCCGTGGCATGGGCCGAGTTCATGAAGGCCAGGGCGTCCTTGACGATGTTCTTGTGGGTGGGTTGCGACCAGGCGGCGGCGTTTTGGGCCGCGCACAGCAGGCCTAGACCAGCGAGGATCAGAGACGGTTTATGCATGATGGGCGCTCGGTATTGTTGTTGGAGTGGCGCAGTATGTTCGGCCCGCATAACGGCAATGTTGCAGGCTGACGAGGGAATATAGCGGGATTATGAAGAATTTCTTCGTTGGACTAGACCAATACCGATCTAGCCCAACATTTGGCGGATATGCCCCAGCACCGGGGCGCCGTCCGGGCGCACCCCACGCCACAGCAGGAAGGCCTCGGCGGCCTGCTCCACCAGCATGCCCAGGCCGTCGATGCAGCGCGCCGCACCCTGTTCAGAGGCCCAGCGGTTGAAGGCGGTCGCCTCCTTGCCGTACATCATGTCGTAGCAGACCGTGTGACCGGGGCGGATCAGGCTCGGCGAAATCGGCGGCAGCTCGCCGGCCAGGCTGGCCGAGGTACCGTTGATGATCAGGTCGACCGGCTCGTTGAGCCAGTCGAACCCGCTAGCGGCCAGCGGGCCCAGGTCGGCGAATTCCTGGGCCAGCTGCTCGGCCTTCTCCACCGTGCGATTGGCGATGGTCAAGCTCTGCGGGCGCTCGGCCAGCAGCGGCTCCAGCACACCGCGCACGGCGCCGCCGGCGCCGAGCAGAAGGATGCGTTTGCCGCTCAGATCGAGGCCGGCATTTACCTTGAGGTCGCGCACCAGGCCGGCGCCGTCGGTGTTGTCGCCGAGCAGGCGGCCGTCATCGAGCTTCTTCAGGGTGTTCACCGCGCCGGCGCGGCGGGCGCGCTCGGTAAGCTCATCGGCCAGACGATAGGCCTGTTCCTTGAACGGCACGGTGACATTGCCGCCACGGCCCTCGCCGAAGAAGGCACGGGCATAGCCGGCGAAATCGTCCAGCGGCGCCAGCAGGGCCTCGTAGCTCATGTCCTGGCCGGTCTGCGCGGCGAACAGGCCGTGGATCAGCGGCGACTTGCTGTGGCCGATGGGGTTGCCGAATACGCCGTAGCGGTCCATGGGAGTCCTCAGTTGTAAGCTGCAAGCCTCGAGCTGCAGGCGTGGTTGCTTATGGCTTGCCGCTTGCGGCTTGGGGCTGCTCTGTCAGCCAGTCGCGATCCTGCAGGAAATACTCGGTCAGGCGCGCCTCTTCGCTGCCCGGTTCGGGCTTCCAGTCGTAGCCCCAGCGCACCTGCGGCGGCAGCGACATGAGGATCGACTCGGTGCGCCCGCCGGACTGCAGGCCGAACAGGGTGCCGCGGTCGAACACCAGGTTGAACTCGACGTAGCGGCCGCGACGGTAGGCCTGGAACTCGCGTTGCTGCTCGCTGAAGGGCGTGGCCTTGCGTCGCTGCACGATCGGCAGGTAGGCCTGGAGATAGGCGTCGCCGATGGCGCGCAGGAAGGCGAAGCTGGTGTCGAAGTCCCACTGGTTGAGGTCGTCGAAGAACAGCCCGCCGATGCCGCGCGGCTCGCCGCGGTGCTTGAGGTGAAAGTAACGGTCGCACCATGCCTTGAACTTGGGATAGACCTCGGCGCCGAACGGCGCGCAGGCGTCACGGGCGACCCGGTGCCAGTGCACACAGTCTTCCTCGACGGCGTAGTAGGGGGTCAGGTCGAAGCCGCCGCCGAACCACCAGACCGGCTCCTCGCCGGCCTTCTCGGCGCTGAAGAAGCGCACGTTGGCGTGCGAGGTGGGCACGTGCGGGTTCTCCGGGTGGATCACCAGCGACACGCCCATGGCCTCGAAACCGCGCCCGGCCAGCTCCGGGCGGTGGGCGCTGGCCGACGGCGGCAGGCTGTCGCCGAACACATGGGAGAAGTTGACCCCGCCCTTCTCGATCAGCGCGCCGTTCTCGATCACCCGCGTGCGACCGCCGCCACCGGCGGGCCGCTCCCAGCTGTCCTCGAAGAAGCGGGCACCGCCGTCCTCGGCTTCGAGGGCGGCGCAGATGCGGTCCTGCAGGTCGAGCAGGTAGGCCTTCACGGCCTGGGTACGTTCACTCACGGCATGGGTCCGGGCAGCTCAAAAGAGGGCGCCAGCATACCATCGTCGTATCCCGCCGGGCTTGACGAGGGTCAGTCGTGGCGCTTGGATGGAGCCCTTTGCAGAGGAGCGCACGACATGGCCAAACGCATCGAGTTTTCCCGCCACGGTGGCAGCGAGGTGCTCGAACTGGTCGAGCGGCCGGTGGCCGAGCCCGGCCCGCAGGAAGTGCGGGTGCGCAACCGCGCCATAGGCCTGAACTTCATCGACACCTACTACCGCAGCGGCCTGTACCAGCCGCCGGCGCTGCCGTCCGGCCTGGGCGGCGAGGGCGCCGGCGAGGTGGAGGCGGTCGGCAGTGCGGTGACCCATCTCAAGGTCGGCGACCGCGTGGCCTATGGCACCGGGCCGCTGGGGGCCTATGGCGAGCTGCATGTGCTGCCAGCCCAGCATCTGGTCAGGCTGCCGGACTCGATCTCCTTCGAGCAGGCCGCGGCGCTGATGCTCAAGGGCCTCACCGTGCAGTACCTGCTGCGCCAGACCTACCGGGTCGAGGCCGGGCAGACCATCCTCTGGCACGCCGCGGCCGGCGGCGTCGGGCTGATCGCCTGCCAGTGGGCGCGGGCGCTGGGCGTGAAGCTGATCGGCACCGTGTCGTCGCCGCAGAAGGCCGCGCTGGCCGAGGCCAACGGCGCCTGGGCGACCATCGACTACAGCCGCGAGGATGTGGTGCAGCGGGTGCTGGAGCTGACCGACGGCGCCAAGTGCCCGGTGGTGTACGACTCGGTGGGCAAGGACACCTGGGAGCGCTCGCTGGACTGCGTGGCGCCGCGCGGCCTGCTGGTCAGCTTCGGCAACGCCTCCGGCGCGGTCACCGGGGTCAACCTCGGCGTGCTGGCGCAGAAGGGCTCGCTCTACGTGACCCGGCCGACCCTGGGCAGCTACGCCAGCAGCGCCGAGAGCCTGCAGGCCATGGCCGACGAGCTGTTCGCCCTGGTCGAGAGCGGTCAGATCCGCGTGGAGATCGGCCGGCGCTATCCGCTGGCCGAAGCCGCCGCCGCCCAGGACGCGCTGAGCGGCCGGCAGACCACCGGCTCGACCATTCTGTTGCCGTAACGACAGCGACAAGCTTCGAGCCGCAAGTCTGCCGTCGCGGCACTCGACTTGCGGCTCGAAGCTTGCGGCTTGTCGCTGCTCTCAGGACGGACGAATCACATCGCCCGTGCGCAAATCGCGGATCAGGCTGGGGTTGCGCCGTCCGCCCAGGGCGCCGCCGAGCACCGCGTCCAGCTCGCCGTGGAAGTACTGCTCGACGCGCAGGCGCGAGCGCGCCGAGGGCCGCCCGGCGGGGTTGGCCGAGGTCGATACCAGCGGCCCGGTGAGGGCGCACAGCTCGCATACCAGCGGATGGTCGCTGACGCGCAGGGCGACGCTGTCGTGCTGGCCGGCGATCCACTCCGGCACGCGGCCCTGGTGCGGCACCAGCCAGGTGTTGGGCCCCGGCCAGGTGCTGGCCAGACGGTCGATCCAGCGCTCGGGCAGGTCGTGGAGGAGGAAGTCGAACTGGTGGATATTGTCCGCCACCAGGATCAGCCCCTTGTGCATGGGCCGCTCCTTGAGCGCCAGCAGGCGCTCGACCGCGGCCTCGCTCCAGGGATCGCAGCCGACCCCCCAGACCGCCTCGGTGGGGTAGGCGATCACGCCGCCCGCCCGCACCACGCCCGCCACCCGCTGTACTCGCCAACTGCTGTGCATGCTCGCCTCCGCACCCTTATTCGCCGGCGAGTGTACCCAAGCTCAGGGGGCGCGGTGTACCCAGAAGCCCGCCTCGCAGGCCACCCGTCCGGCGATTTCCAGCTCGCTCAGCGCCGCCAGCACTTCGCCGATCGACAGGCCGCAGGCCAGTGCCAGCCCCTCGCTGGTCAGGGGCGCCGCGCGCAGCTGCGACAGCAGGGGATGCTCGTCGACCATCGGCGCCTCGGTTGCTGGCGACGTGCGCTGCCAGCCACGCAAGGCCTGCAGCACGTCCTCGACGCTCTCGACCAGGGTCGCGCCCTCGCGGATCAGCTGATGGCAGCCGCGCGCGCCCGGATGGTGAATGGAGCCGGGAATGGCATACACCTCGCGCCCCTGCTCGGCGGCCAGCCGCGCGGTAATCAGCGAGCCGCTGGAGGGGCTGGCCTCGACCACCAGCACCCCCACCGACAGGCCGCTGATGATCCTGTTGCGCCGCGGGAAGTTGCTGGCCTGCGGTGGGCAGTCCAGCGGCAGTTCGGAGACCAGCGCGCCGCCCTGCTCGACGATGCGTGCCGCCAGGCCGGCGTGGCGCTGCGGATAGAGGCATTCCAGCCCCGTGCCGAGTACCGCCACCGTCGCGCCGCCGGCCTCCAGCGCGCCCTCGTGGGCGGCACCGTCTATGCCCAGGGCCAGGCCGCTGGTGATGGCGAAACCGCCGCCGGCCAGGCTGCGGGCGAAGGCCCTGGCGGTATCCAGCCCGGGACGCGAGGCGCGGCGACTGCCGACCATGGCCAGCTGCGGGCGCTCCAGCGCCGCCGGGTCGCCGGCGACGAACAGCAACGGCGGCGCGTCGTGCAGCTCGCCGAGCAGCGCCGGATAGGTCGGGTCATCCCACATCAGCAGCTGGCGGTGCGGCTGCTCCAGCCAGCGCAGGGCGGCGCTGGCGCGCTCGCGGATCGCGGCGCTGCGCCTGGGCTCGGCGCAGGTGGCGGGCAAACCCAGCGAACGCCAGGCCGAGGCCGGGGCGCTGAGGGCGGAGGAGGCGCTGCCGAACGCCTGCAGCAGACGCTGGAAACGGCGCGGGCCGAGCTCGGGCAGACAATGCAGGCGCAGGCGCGCCTCCAGTTCGGCGGGGCAGTGGTGCATGGCGATCATCCCTGATCGTGAAGCAGAAAGCGGAACCCCCGCACTGGGCGGGGGTTCGGGGTGTTACGGGTTCTTCACCTTGTCCATGATCGCCAGATCGCGGGTGGCGTAGAGCACCAGGCCGTAACTGAGCTTCTCGTAGGCGCGGAACACCATCAGCAGGCCGGAGCGCTCGTCCGGAATCTTCACCGACTCGCCGGTGATGCGATCACGCACGGTCTCGCCGGTCTTGTACACGGCCAGCACGTTGCCTTCGCTGAGGCCGTCGATCTTGCCCTTGTTCAGGGTGACCACGTCGAACTGACCGATGCGGTTGACCCCGCGCGGCACGTCGAGGATCACGCCGTCCACATCGGTGGCCGGCTCGCTGGGCATGAAGATGGAGTTGACCGCGCGCTCCTCGGTGGGGAACAGACGATCGCCCAGACGCACTTCCTGGGTCGAGCGGGTCAGGCTGATGGTGGCGATGTCGCCTTCCTCGGCCACCAGTTCGCCGCTGCCGATGTCGTCGGCATTGATGCCGAGGAATTCCTGGGTCTCGGGGTCGGTGTAGACCTTGCCCTGGCGGAAGATGCCGTAGACGGCCTGGCCGTCGTCGAACCGACCGCGGGCATAGATGCGGTCGCCGGCGCCGGAAATCACGCTCTCCTGCTTGCCGGCTACCACATAGGGGCGGCCGCCGAACTCTTCCGGGGTATCGACGATGCGGTTGCTCAGCAGGAAGCTATTGATCGCCTCCAGCGGAATGGTCGGGATGGCCTCGGCCATCGGCGTGCTGCGAATCTGCGGCGACAATTTGATGGTGCCACGCGACTCGCCGCGGTTGAGCATCAGGCGCGGCTGGCCGTCGACGTACACCAGGCTGAGGGTGTCGCCCGGGTAGATCAGGTGCGGGTTCTCGATCTGCGGGTTGGCGTGCCACAGCTCGGGCCACTTCCAGGGCTGACTGAGGAATTTGCCGGAGATGTCCCAGAGGGTGTCGCCCTTGACCACGGTATAGCGGTCGGGATGACCTTCCTTGAGCTGTACTGCGGCCTGGACCAAGCCGGTCTGCGCCAGACCGCCCGCGGCGACCAGCAACAGGGCGAGTAGTGATTTCCTCATACGGTGAATCCCTTTATTATGTGGCTGGCGCCTGTAAGCCGCAGAGGTCGCGGCTTCTGAGCCGTTTTTCAAAGCTGCTCATCATCTTAGCAGCGGTTTTTTACTTTATTCCACAAGTGCATCACAAACAGCCATGGCGATACTCAACATCCTCGAATTCCCCGACTCGCGCCTGCGCACCATCGCCAAGCCGGTGACCGAATTCGACGCGGCCCTGTCGCAGCTGATCGACGACATGTTCGAGACCATGTACGCCGCCCCGGGCATCGGCCTGGCCGCCACCCAGGTCAACGTGCACAAGCGCCTGGTGGTGATGGACCTGTCCGAGGACCAGTCCGAGCCGCGCGTGTTCATCAACCCCGAGTTCGAGCCGTTGACCGAGCAGATGGACCAGTACCAGGAAGGCTGCCTCTCGGTGCCGGGCTTCTATGAAAATGTAGACCGTCCGCAGAAGGTACGGATCAAGGCCCAGGATCGCGACGGCAAGCCCTTCGAGCTGATCGCCGAGGGGCTGCTCGCCGTGTGCATCCAGCACGAGTGCGACCACCTCAACGGCAAGCTGTTCGTCGACTACCTGTCCAACCTCAAGCGCGACCGGATCAAGAAGAAGCTGGAAAAACAGCACCGCCTGCAGGCTTGATTCCCGAACCGCAAAGGCTTGCCCCGGCAAGCCTTTTTCTTTTCCCGTGAGTGATACATGCGCATCGTCTTCGCCGGTACCCCGGAATTCGCCGCCCAACATCTGCAGGCCCTGCTCGACGCGGGTCGCGAGATAGTCGCCGTCTACACCCAACCGGATCGCCCGGCCGGGCGTGGGCAGAAGCTCACACCCAGCCCGGTCAAGCACCTGGCCCAGCAGCACGACCTGCCGGTGTACCAGCCGCAGACCCTGCGCGACCCCGCCGCCCAGGCCGAGCTGGCCGCGCTCAGGCCGGACCTGATGGTGGTGGTGGCCTACGGCCTGATCCTGCCGCAGGCGGTGCTCGACACTCCGCGCCTGGGCTGCATCAACAGCCATGCCTCGCTGCTGCCACGCTGGCGCGGCGCGGCGCCGATCCAGCGCGCCATCGAGGCCGGCGACGCCAGCAGCGGCGTCACCGTGATGCGGATGGAGGCAGGCCTGGACACCGGGCCCATGCTGCTCAAGGTCGCCACCACCATCACCGCCGCCGATACCGGCGGCAGCCTGCATGATCGCCTGGCCGAGCTGGGCTCGGCCGCCGTGGTCGAGGCCGTGGCCAAGCTGGCCGCCGGCACCCTGCAGGGCGAGGCGCAGGACGACAGCCTGGCCACCTACGCGCACAAGCTGAACAAGGACGAGGCGCGCCTCGACTGGACGCGCCCGGCCGTCGAGCTGGAGCGGCTGATCCGCGCCTTCCATCCCTGGCCCATCTGCCACAGCAGCCTCAATGGCGAAGCCATCAAGATCCACGCGGCCGAGCTGGGCCAGGGTAGCGGCCAGCCCGGCGTCATCCTCGCCGCCGACAAGGCCGGCCTGACCATCGCCTGCGGCCAGGGCGCCCTGCGTCTGACCCGCCTGCAGCTGCCGGGCGGCAAGCCGCTGAACTTCGCCGACCTGTACAACAGCCGCCGCGAGCAGTTCGCCCCCGGACTGGTACTGTCATGAATCGGGGGCGCCGATGAACCCACGCCTGGCCGCCGCCCGCGCCCTGGCCGCCGTGCTGAACGGCAAGGCCTCGCTGGGCAGCAGCCTGCCGCCGCTGCTGGACAGGGTCGAGCCACGCGACCGCGGCCTGGCCCAGGACCTGGCCTTCGGCACGGCGCGCTGGCAGCCGCGCCTGCAACTGCTCGCCGACAGGCTGCTGCAGAAGCCGTTCAAGGCCGCCGACCGCGACGTCGAGGCCCTGCTGCTGGTCGGCCTGTACCAGCTACTGCACACCCGCATCCCGGCCCACGCCGCCATCGGCGAGACGGTGGCCTGCGTCGACAAGCTGAAGAAGTCCTCGCTCAAGGGCCTACTCAATGCCGTGCTGCGCAATGCCCAGCGCGAGCATGAAGCGCTGTTCGTCGAGTTGGACCGCGACCCCGTGCTGCATACCGCGCACCCCCGCTGGCTGCAGAAACGCCTGAAGGCCGACTGGCCCGAGCACTGGCAGGCCATCTGTGCGGCCAACAACCAGCATCCGCCGCTGATCCTGCGGGTCAACCGCCGCCATGCCGGCCGCGACGCCTATCTGGCCGAGCTGCGCGCAGCAGGCCTGGCCGCCGAGCCTTGCGCCTACAGCCAGGACGGCATCCGCCTGCTGGCGCCCTGTGACGTGAAGACCCTGCCGGGCTTCGCCGAGGGCCGCGTCAGCGTGCAGGACGAAGCCGCCCAGCTGGCCGCCGGGCTGCTCGACCTGGCCGCCGGCCAGCGCGTGCTGGACGCCTGCGCCGCCCCCGGCGGCAAGACCTGCCATCTGCTGGAAGCACAGCCGCAGCTGGGCGAAGTGATAGCCCTGGACCTGGAACCGGAGCGCCTGGCGCGGGTACGGGAAAACCTCGAGCGCCTCAAGCTGCAGGCCACCCTGATCGCCGCCGACGGCCGCGATGTGGCCACCTGGTGGGACGGCAGGCCGTTCCAGCGCATCCTGCTCGACGCGCCCTGCTCGGCCACCGGGGTGATCCGCCGCCACCCGGACATCAAGCTGACCCGCCAGGCCGACGATATCGCCGCCCTGGCCCAGCTGCAGGGCGAGCTGCTCGACGCCCTGTGGCCGACCCTGGAGGTCGGCGGCGTGCTGCTCTACGCCACCTGCTCGGTGCTGCCGCAAGAAAACGCGGACAACATCGCCGCGTTTCTCGCCCGCACGCCGGGCGCGCGCGAGCTGGACATCGCCGGCGCCTTCGGCCTCAAGCAGGCCCATGGTCGCCAACTGCTGCCGCAGGCCGACGGCCACGACGGCTTCTACTATGCCAAGCTGATAAAGATCGCCGCCTCAGCGCGCGGCTAACGGAGCGATCAGTGAAGATCATCATTCTCGGCGCCGGCCAGGTCGGCGGTACTCTGGCCGAGCACCTGGCCGGCGAGGCCAACGACATCACCGTGGTCGACACCGACGGCGATCGCCTGCGCGACCTCGGCGACCGCCTGGACATCCGCACCGTGGTCGGTCGTGGCTCCTTTCCCACCGTGCTGCGCCAGGCCGGCGCCGACGACGCCGACATGCTGGTGGCGGTGACCAACAGCGACGAAGTCAACATGATCGCCTGCCAGGTCGCCTACACCCTGTTCCACACCCCGACCAAGATCGCCCGGGTGCGCGAGTCGGCCTACCTGACCCGCGAGGCGCTGTTCGACAACGAGGCCATCCCGGTCGACGTGCTGATCAGCCCCGAGCAGGTGGTGACCAACTACATCAAGCGCCTGATCGAGTACCCCGGCTCCCTGCAGGTGATCGACTTCGCCGAGGGCAAGGCCCAGCTGGTGGCGGTGCGCGCCTATTACGGCGGGCCGCTGGTCGGCCACCAGCTGCGCCAGTTGCGCGAGCACATGCCCAACGTCGACACCCGGGTTGCGGCCATCTTCAGGCGCAACCGGCCGATCATGCCGCAGGGCGACACCGTCATCGAGGCCGACGACGAGGTGTTCTTCATCGCCGCCAAGGCCCATATCCGCGCGGTGATGAGCGAGTTGCGCCGCCTGGAGGACAGCTACAAGCGCATCGTCATCGCCGGCGGCGGGCATATCGGCGAGCGCCTGGCCGAGGCCATCGAGAGCCGCTACCAGGTGAAGATCATCGAGATGAACCCGGCGCGCTGCCGCTACCTGTCGGAAAACCTGGAGAGCACCGTGGTGCTGCAGGGCAGCGCCTCGGACCGCGACCTGCTGGTGGAAGAGAACATCAACGACGCCGACATCTTCCTCGCCCTGACCAACGACGACGAGGCCAATATCATGTCCTCGCTGCTGGCCAAGCGCCTGGGCGCGCGCAAGGTGATGACCATCATCAACAACCCGGCCTACGTCGACCTGGTCCAGGGCGGCGAGATCGACATCGCCATCAGCCCGCAGCTGGCCACCATCGGCACCCTGCTGACCCACGTGCGCCGCGGCGACATCGAGAGCGTGCACAGCCTGCGGCGGGGCGCGGCCGAGGCGATCGAGGCGATCGCCCACGGCGACGCCAAGTCGAGCAAGGTGATCGGCCGCATGATCGAGGACATCGCCCTGCCGCCGGGCACCACCATCGGCGCGGTGATCCGCGACGAGGAAGTGCTGATCGCCCACGACGACACTGTGATCGAGAGCGGCGACCATGTGATCCTGTTCCTGGTCGACAAGAAGTACATCCGCGACGTGGAGCGCCTGTTCCAGGTCGGTCTGACCTTCTTCTGAAATCAACGCCGAGGACCGCCGCATGACCACGCCGGACTCCCTGGAAAAACTGCTGGCCCGCGGGGTGGACAACGCCCTGCTGCGCTTCGGCCTGGGCAAGGCCTATCTGGACGGCGGCGATGCCGCGCGGGCGGCCGAGCACCTGCAGAAGTGCCTGAGCTTCGATCCCAACTATTCGGCGGCGTGGAAGCTGCTGGGCCAGGCCTGCCAGCGCCAGGGCCTGCTGGAGGAGGCGCGTCAGGCCTGGCACAACGGCCTGGAGGTGGCGCGCAGGCGCGGCGACAAGCAGACGGAGAAGGAGATGACGGTGTTCCTGCGGCGCCTGGAGAAGGCGGCGCAGAGCTGAACCGGGGGAGGGTTAGCGCTGGAAGGCCAGGGCCACGCCGCTGGCCTCGAAGCGCACCACGCGCATCAGCACCACCGGCGCCTCGATCGGCAGGCCCTGGACCTGGCCGCTGACCAACTCGCCGATCTGCAGCAGCTTCTGCGCGTCGTCTATCACCACGAACACCCCGCTCTCGGAGATGTCGCGCGTGGTCACCAGCATCCGGCCATGCAGCGGATGGTCGATGCGCAGCTGCACCTTGAGCGGGGTTCGCACGTGTTCGCGCTTGTTGTCCATGCCCATGCCTGACTCCGCGGGAAGATGCTCAGACGGTAATGGCTAAGCGCCGCCGCATCAATACCACTTTTGCTCGCCGGCCGGTCGCTTCTTGAAGCGCTTCATGCTCCACATGTACTGGCTGGGCGCTATGCGCACCTGTTTCTCGATGCCGGCGCTGAGCGCCGCCACCGCGGCCTCGGGGTCGTCACCGTAGAGCGCCTCGTCGGCCTCCTCGATCACCACCCGGTAACCGCTGCCATCGTCCAGGCGCAGCGCGTGGATGAACACCGCCTCGGCCTTGTGCCCCTGCACCAGCGAAGGCACGAACTTGCTGGTCAGCGTCGGCACGCCGAAGAACGGCACGAACAGGCCGCTGGACAGGCTCGGCTCGGGATCGGCGGCGATACCCGCCACGCCACCCTTGCGCACGGTCTTGATCAGGTTGAGGATGCCCTCCTTGGTCGAGGGCGCCAGCTGATTGCCCAACTGGGTGCGCTGGCGCACCAGCAGCTCGTCCACCGCGCGCAGCTTGGGCGGGCGGTAGAGGATGATCGGCTGGCTGATGGAGCTGACGTACTGCAGCAGCAGCTCCCAGTTGCCCAGATGGCTGCTGATGAACACCACGCCCTTGCCCGAGGCCTTGGCCCGCTCCCAGACCTCGACGCCATCGACCCGGCGGATCATCCGCAGCGACTTCTGTGCCGGCCAGATCCAGGCGCAGGAACTCTCGGTCAGGGTGCGGCCGATGTCGCGCAGGCTGGCACCGACCAGGCGCTCGCGCTCGGCGGCATCCATGTGCGGAAAACACTTGGCCAGGTTGATGCGCACCACCTCGCGCGAGCGGTTGGGCAGCCGCCACATCAGCCAGCCGATGGCGGCGCCCACCGCCTGGGCGGCACGCCAGGGCAGCAGGGCGAACAGACGCAGAAAGCCGACGACCAGGGCGCCTTTGAGTTTCTCCACAGAGGGACTCCGGAAAACGACAGGGGTGGGCATTGTAGCGATTGTGACCGCCGGGTATAGCCGCGCCCGGCAAAGTCCAGGCCCTAGGCCAGCTGGCGATACCTGTCGCAGTCGGTGGTGTGGTCCATGACCATGCCGGCGGCCTGCATGAAGGCATAGCAGATGGTCGGGCCGACGAAGGTGAAGCCGGCCTTCTTCAGCGCCTTGCTCATCGCCTCGGCTTGCGGCGTCACGGCCGGCACCTGGCTGCGCTCGGTGAAGTGGTTGATCTGCGGCACGCCGCCGACGAATGACCAGAGCAATCCGGCCGGATCCTCCAGCCGCAGCCAGGCCTGGGCGTTCTTGCGCGCGGCCTGCAGCTTGAGGCGGTTGCGGATGATGCCGGGGTCCTGCATCAGCGCCTCGATCTGCGCGTCGCTCATCCGCGCCAGAGCCTGCGGGTCGAAACCCCAGAGCACCTGACGATAGCGCTCGCGCTTCTTCAGCACGGTGATCCACGACAGGCCGGCCTGGAAGCCCTCCAGCAGCAGCAGTTCGAACAGGCGCTCGGCATCGCGCAGCGGCACGCCCCATTCCCGGTCGTGATAGGCGATGTACAGCGGGTCGTCGTTGCACCAGAAGCAGCGGGGCATGGCAGTGGCACCTGAGCGGAAGAGACGGGACGAACTATAGTCGAAAAGCACTGTATGCAAATACAGCCGTACCCCGCGTCCCGTAGCGCCTGCCCCGAGCCGCAAGCCTTCGCCCTTGGGGTATACTGCGCGGCTTTCCGCCTCAGCCTCGATACCGGTGAAATTCGTGAGCCAGACCAAGCCCGACGCCAGCACCTTCCAAGGCCTGATCCTCGCCCTGCAGAGCTACTGGGCCGAGCAGGGCTGCGTGATCCTGCAACCCTACGACATGGAAGTGGGGGCCGGCACCTTCCACACCGCCACCTTCCTGCGCGCCATCGGCCCGGAGACCTGGAACGCCGCCTACGTGCAGCCCTCGCGCCGCCCGGCCGACGGCCGCTACGGCGAGAACCCCAACCGCCTGCAGCACTACTACCAGTTCCAGGTGGTGCTCAAGCCGAACCCGGAAAACTTCCAGGACCTCTACCTCGGCTCGCTGAGAGCCATCGGCCTGGATCCGCAGGTGCACGACATCCGCTTCGTCGAGGACAACTGGGAATCGCCGACCCTCGGCGCCTGGGGTCTGGGCTGGGAAATCTGGCTGAACGGCATGGAAGTCACCCAGTTCACCTACTTCCAGCAGGTCGGCGGCATCGAGTGCTACCCGGTCACCGGCGAGATCACCTATGGCCTGGAGCGCCTGGCCATGTACCTGCAGGGCGTCGACTCGGTGTACGACCTGGTGTGGACCGACGGCCCGTTCGGCAAGGTCACCTACGGCGACGTGTTCCACCAGAACGAGGTGGAGCAGTCCACCTACAACTTCGAGCACGCCAACGTCGACAAGCTGTTCGAACTGTTCGACTTCTACGAGTCCGAGGCCAACCGCTTGATCGAGCTAGAGCTGCCGCTGCCGACCTACGAGATGGTGCTCAAGGCCTCGCACACCTTCAACCTGCTCGACGCCCGCCGCGCCATCTCGGTGACCGCGCGCCAGCAGTACATCCTGCGCGTGCGCACCCTGGCCCGCGCCGTGGCCCAGAGCTACCTGCAGGCCCGCGCCAAGCTCGGCTTCCCCATGGCCACCCCCGAACTGCGTGACGAAGTGCTGGCAAAGCTGGAGGCTGCAGAATGAGCGCACATGATTTCCTCGTCGAACTGGGTACCGAAGAGCTGCCGCCCAAGGCCCTGAACAGCCTCGGCGAAGCCTTCCTCGCCGGCGTCGAGAAAGGCCTCAAGGCCGCCGGCCTGGAATACCGTGGCGCCCGCTACTACGCCGCGCCGCGGCGCCTGGCCGTGCTGGTCGAACAGCTCGCCACGCAGCAGCCGGACCGCAGCGTGCGCCTCGACGGCCCGCCCGTGCAGGCCGCCTTCGACAAGGACGGCAACCCAACCCAGGCGGCGCTGGGCTTCGCCAAGAAATGCGGCGTCGAGCTGAGCCAGATCGACACCAGCGGGCCGAAGCTCAAGTTCGAGCAGAGCATCGCCGGCCAGCCGGCCGTCGGCCTGCTGCCGGGCATAGTCGAGGCTTCGCTTAACGAGCTGCCGATTCCCAAACGCATGCGCTGGGCCGCGCGCAAGGAAGAGTTCGTGCGCCCGACCCAGTGGCTGGTGATGCTGTTCGGCCACCAGGTGGTCGACTGCCAGATCCTCGCCCAGAAAGCCGGCCGCACCTCGCGCGGCCATCGCTTCCATGCCGACCTGGAAGTCAGCATCGAGAGCCCGGCGCACTATGCCGAGAACCTGCGCGGCGCCTTCGTGGTGGCCGACTTCGCCGAGCGCCGCGCGCTGATCGCCAAGCGCGTCGAGGAACTGGCCCGCGCCGAGAACGGCAGCGCCATCGTGCCGCCGGCGCTGCTGGATGAAGTCACCGCCCTGGTCGAGTGGCCGGTGCCGCTGGTGTGCAGCTTCGAGGAACGCTTCCTCGAGGTGCCGCAGGAGGCGCTGATCGCCACCATGCAGGACAACCAGAAGTACTTCTGCCTGGTCGACGCCGAAGGCAAGCTGCTGCCGCGCTTCATCACCGTGGCCAACGTCGAGTCCAAGGACCCGGCGCAGATCGTCCAGGGTAACGAGAAGGTGGTGCGCCCGCGCCTGACCGACGCCGAGTTCTTCTTCAAGCAGGACAAGAAACAGCCGCTGGAGCAGCGCAACCAGCGCCTGGCGGGCGTGGTGTTCCAGGCCCAGCTGGGCAGCGTGTTCGACAAGGCCGAGCGGGTATCGAAACTCGCGGCCTTCATCGCCGAGGGCATCGGCGGCGATGCCAGCCGCGCCGCCCGCGCCGGCATCCTGAGCAAGTGCGACCTGGCCACCGAGATGGTCGGCGAGTTCCCGGAGATGCAGGGCATCGCCGGCTACTACTACGCCAAGCACGATGGCGAGGCCGACGACGTGGCCCTGGCGCTGAACGAGCAATATATGCCGCGCGGGGCAGGGGCAGAATTGCCGAGCAGCCTGACCGGCGCCGCCGTGGCGGTGGCCGACAAGCTCGACACCCTGGTCGGCATCTTCGGCATCGGCATGCTGCCGACCGGCTCCAAGGACCCCTACGCCCTGCGCCGCGCCGCGCTGGGCGTGCTGCGCATCCTGATCGAGAAGCGGCTGGACCTGGACCTGGTCGCCGCCGTCGAGCAGGCCATCGCCCTGTATGGCGACAAGGTCAAGAGCGAGGGCCTGGCCGGCCAGGTGCTGGACTTCGTCTTCGACCGCCTGCGCGCGCGCTACGAGGACGAAGGCGTGGAAGTGGCCGTGTACCAGGCCGTACGTGCGCTGCAGCCCGCCGCGCCGCTGGACTTCGACCAGCGCGTGCAGGCCGTGCAGGCCTTCCGCCAGCTGCCGGAAGCCGCCGCCCTGGCCGCCGCCAACAAGCGCGTGTCGAACATCCTGGCCAAGGCCGAAGGCGAGCCGCCGGCCGGCGTCGATGCCCAACTGCTGGAAGCCGGCGCCGAGCAGGCCCTGGCCCAGGCCGTGGCCGCCGCCGCCGATGCGGTGGCGCCGATGGCCGCCGCGCGTTGCTACCGTGAGGCACTGGAGCGCCTGGCCGCGCTGCACGAGCCGGTGGACGCCTTCTTCGAGGCCGTGCTGGTGAATGCCGAGGACGCCCGGGTACGAGCCAACCGCCTGGCTCTGCTGAGCCAGCTGCGCGGCCTGTTCCTCGGCGTCGCCGATATCTCATTGCTGGGCTAACGCCCCAGCAGCGGCAAGCTACAAGTTTCCAGCGGCAAGCAGGCCGCTCTGACTTGTAGCTTGCGGCTTGGAGCTTGCAGCTATGAAACTGCTGATCCTCGACCGCGACGGCGTCATCAACCAAGACTCCGACGCCTATATCAAGTCGCTCGACGAGTGGGTGCCGATCCCCGGGTCGATCGACGCCATCGCCCGCCTGAGCAAGGCCGGCTGGACCGTGGCGGTGGCCACCAACCAGTCGGGGCTGGCGCGCGGCTACTACGACGCGGCCACCCTGGAGGCCATGCACGCCCGCCTGCGCCAGCTGGTGGCGCAACGCGGCGGCGAGGTCGGTATGATCGTCCACTGCCCGCACGGCCCGGACGATGGCTGCGACTGCCGCAAGCCCAGGCCGGGCATGCTCCGGCAGATCGCCGCGCACTATGGCGCGGAGCTGACCGGTGTGTGGTTCGTCGGCGACAGCTCGGGTGACCTGGAGGCGGCCCTGGCCGTCCACTGTCAACCCGTGCTGGTGAAGACCGGCAAGGGCGAGCGCACCCTGGCCAAGCCGTTGCCAGCGGGAACCCTGATATTCGATGATCTGGCGGCGGTTGCCGATCAGCTTCTTCTCTAGAGAGAACGCGAGCCCCCATGACAATAGTGCAGGCCATCAGAACCTTCTTCTTTTACCTGCTGCTGTCGTCCAGCTCCTTCTTCTGGTGCATTCTCTGCGTCTTCATCGCTCCGCTGCTGCCGTTCCGCGCCCGCTATCGCCTGGTGATCCAGGCCTGGTGCCGCTGCGCCACCTGGCTGGCCAGGGTCGTGGTCGGCATCCGCTACGAGGTGCATGGCCTGGACAACATCCCCCAGCAGCCCTGCGTGATACTCGCCAAGCACCAGAGCACGTGGGAGACCTTCTTCCTCTCCGCCCACTTCGAGCCGCTGTCCCAGGTGGTCAAGCGCGAGCTGCTGTTCGTGCCCTTCTTCGGCTGGGCCCTGGCCATGCTCAGGCCTATCGCCATCGACCGCAGCAACCCCAAGGCCGCGCTCAAGCAGTTGGCCAGGCAGGGCGCGGAGCGCATCCGGCAGGGCGCCTGGGTGCTGATCTTTCCCGAGGGTACGCGCATCCCGCCCGGGCAGATCGGCAAGTTCTCCCGCGGCGGCGCGGCCCTGGCGGTGAACTCCGGGCTGCCGGTGCTGCCGATCGCCCACAACGCCGGCGAGTTCTGGCCCAAGCAGGGCTGGGCCAAATATCCAGGCACCATCCAAGTGGTGATAGGCCCGCTGATGCACGCCGAGGGCGAGGGGCCACGCGCCATCGCCGAGCTCAACGAGCGGGCCTTCGCCTGGGTGCAGCAGGCCCAGGAGCAGATCAGCGGCCAGGCCCCAGGGCTCTGCGAGTCGCGCGTCTACTCCGGCTGAGCACCCTGTGGATAAGCTGTGCGTCAAATAACAGCAGAGTGCTATCAGAGTGTGCAAACTGCTGATCTACGGGACTTTCCAGAATGCGTAGGAGCTCATGCCCAAGCGGTATAAGTCTCCGCGCGATACCCCGGGCCAAGCGACTAAGCTAGGCCCACCCGCAGCGTGAAAAGGATTTTCGCTCATGCCTTCCATCTACCAGCTCAAGCCAGCCTTCCAGAACCTGCTGCGCCCGGGCGTGCGGCGCCTCTATGAACGCGGCGTCAGCGCCAACCAGGTGACCCTGGCGGCAGCTGTCGTCTCCGTACTGCTCGGCGCGCTGCTGGCAATTTTTCCCACTGTCACCTGGCTGTTCGCCCTGATCCCGCTGTGGATGCTGCTGCGCATGGCCCTGAACGCCGTGGACGGCATGCTGGCCCGCGAGTTCGGCCAGCAGTCGAGGCTCGGCGCCTACCTCAACGAGCTGTGCGACGTGGTCGCCGACAGCGCCCTGTATCTGCCTTTTGCCTTACTGGCTGGCGTCTCGCCGCTGCTGGTCGTGCTGGTGGTGGTGCTGGCGGTGATCAGCGAATACGCCGGCGTGCTCGGCCCGATGGTCGGTGCCTCGCGCCGCTACGACGGGCCCATGGGCAAGAGCGACCGCGCCTTCTGCTTCGGCGTGCTGGGCGCCGGTGTGGCGTGCGGCCTGTTGCCGTCGTCCTGGATAAACGGGCTGCTGCTGCTGATCCTGCTGTTGCTGCTGGCGACCCTGGTCAACCGCGTGCGCCAAGGCCTGGCCGAGGTGGCGCAACCCTCTCAAGCGGAATAAGGATATTTCGATGCGCGACTGCAAGACGGCGGTCTTCCTCACCCATGACGGCGTGGAGCTGTTCTATCGCCACTGGCCCGCCAGCCAGCCCGGCGACGGGCCGCGCAAGGCGCTGGTGATGTTCCATCGCGGCCACGAGCACGGCGGGCGCATGGCCCATCTGGTCGACGAGCTCGACCTGCCCGACTACGACTGCTTCGCCTGGGACGCCCGCGGCCATGGCCAGTCGCCCGGCGCGCGTGGCGACAGCCCGAGCTTCGCCACCAGCGTGCGCGATGTGCAGACCTTCATTGGCCATATCGCCGAGCGGCATGGCATAGCCGAAGAGAATATGGCCGTGCTGGCGCAGAGCGTCGGCGCGGTGATCGTCAGCACCTGGGCCCACGACTACGCGCCCAAGGTGCGCTGCCTGGTGCTCGCCTCGCCGGCGTTCCAGGTCAAGCTCTACGTGCCCTTCGCCCGCCCGGGCCTGAAGCTGCTGCGCCAGTGGCGCGGCAACTTCTTCGTCAACAGCTACGTCAAGGCGCGCTTGCTCAGCCACGATCCCGAGCGCATCGCCTCGTTCGAGCAGGACCCGCTGATCAGCCGGCCGATCTCGGTAAATATGCTGCTGGGTCTCTACGACGCCGCCGAGCGGGTGGTGGCCGACGCCCAGGCGATCCAGATTCCCACCCAGCTGCTGATTTCCGGCGCCGACTTCGTGGTGCAGCGCAAGCCGCAGGAGCTGTTCTTCGAACGCCTGGGCAGCCTGCGCAAGGAGAAGCACATCCTTCCCGGCTTCTTCCACGACACCCTCGGCGAGCGCGACCGTGGCCATGCCCTGAGCCGTGCGCGGCGCTTCATCCTGGAAAGCTTCGCCCAGCCGGCCACGCGTCCCTCGCTGCTGGATGCCGACCGCTGCGGCTGGAGCTGCGCCGAGGCCGAGAGCCTGGCCGCGCCGCTGCCGAACAACTCCCTCGGCGACCTGTACTGGCGCGCCACCCGCGCCGGTCTCAAGCTCGGTAGCGGGCTGTCCGACGGGGTCAAACTCGGCTTCGCCACCGGCTTCGATTCCGGCAGCACCCTCGACTACGTCTACCGCAACCAGCCGTCCGGCAAGGGCGCACTGGGTCGGCTGATCGACCGGAACTACCTCAACTCCATCGGCTGGCGCGGCATCCGCCAGCGCAAGCTGCATGCCGAGGAGCTGCTGCGCCTGGCCATGGCCCGCCTGCGCGAATCGGGCCGGGCGGTGCGTATCGTCGATATCGCCGCCGGCCACGGCCGCTATATCCTCGAAGCGCTGGAGGGCCTGGAGCACAAGCCGGACTCGATCCTGCTGCGCGACTACAGCGAGATCAACGTGCACGACGGCGGTGCGCTGATCGAGCACAAGGGCCTGGGCGACATCGCCCGCTTCGTCAAAGGCGACGCCTTCGACAGGGCCGACCTGGCCGCTCTCGATCCCAAGCCGACCCTGGCGGTGGTCTCCGGCCTGTACGAGCTGTTCGGCAGCAACCGGATGGTCGGCGACTCGCTGGCCGGCCTGGCCGCGGCGGTCGAGGAGGGCGGCTACCTGGTCTACACCGGCCAGCCCTGGCACCCGCAGCTGCAGCTGATCGCCCGCGCCCTGACCAGCCACCGCGAGGGCCAACCCTGGGTCATGCGTCGGCGCAGCCAGGCGGAGATGGACCAGCTGGTGGAGGCCGCCGGCTTCCGCAAGCTGGAGCAGCGCATCGACGAATGGGGCATCTTCAGCGTGTCCCTGGCCCAGCGGGTGTCCTGATGCAGACTGCCCGCGAGACCGGATTGTGGCGGCGCGGGCTCCTCTGGCTGCTGCTGCTCGGCCCGCTGTTCTTCGCCAGCTATGGCTTCGCCAACTGGCTGACCGCGCAACGCGACGATGTCGGCAGCCTGGTGTTCGCCTGGGAACAGGCGATACCGCTGTGGCCCTGGAGCATAGTGCCCTACTGGTCGATCGACCTGCTCTACGGCCTGTCCTTCCTGCTGCCGGCCACGCGCCGGGAGATGGACCGGCATGCCCTGCGCCTGCTCAGCACGCAGATCCTCTGCGTCGCCTGCTTCCTGCTCTGGCCGCTGCGCTTCACCTTCGAGCGCCCGGCGCTGGACGGCTCCTTCGGCTGGATGTTCGATGTGCTGATGGGCTTCGACAAGCCGTTCAACCAGGCGCCCTCGCTGCATATCGCCCTGCTGGTGGTGATCTGGGTGATGTTCGCCCGGCACACGCACGGCGCCCTGCTGCGCGGGTTGCTGCATGGCTGGATGGCGCTGATCGGCCTGTCGGTGCTGACCACCTGGCAGCACCACTTCATCGACGTGCCGACCGGCGCCCTGGCCGGCTGGCTGTGCGTCTGGCTGTGGCCGATCGAGGGCCGCAGCCCGCTGCACAGTCTGCGTCTGGCCCGCGAGCCGCAGTGCTGGCGCCTGGCCCTGCGCTACGGGCTGGGCAGCACCATCTGTGCCGCGCTGGCGGTCAATCTCGGCGGCGTCTGGCTGTGGCTGCTGTGGCCCTGCGCCGCGCTGCTGCTGGTGGCGCTGAACTACGCGCTGTTCGGTGCGGCCGGGTTCCAGAAACAGGCCGATGGCGCGCTCGGCGCGGCCAGCACCTGGCTGTTCGCCCCCTACCTGCTCGGCGCCTGGATCAACTCGCGGCTGTGGACGCGCAAGCACCCGCAGCCCGATCAGATCCTCGATGGCGTGTGGCTCGGCCGCGTGCCGAGCGCACGGCAGGCCAAGCCCTTCGCCGCCGTGCTCGACCTCTGCGCCGAGCTGCCGGTACGCCTGGCGGGCAAGCACTATCACAGCCTGCCGTTGCTGGACCTGGTGGCGCCGGATGCCGAGGCCTGTCGCCAGGGCGCCGAGCAGATCGAACGGCTGCGCCAGCAGGGTCCGCTGCTGGTCTGCTGCGCCCTCGGTTACTCGCGCAGTGCCACAATGGTGGCCGCCTGGCTGCTGCATAGCGGTCGCGCTAGCAGCGTCGAGCAGGCCGTCGCCCTGATCCGCGCGGCGCGCCCGCAGATCGTCCTCGGCGAGCCGCAGCGCCAGGCGCTGCAGGCGGGGCTGGAGGTGGTCCATGGCCTCTGAGATGCAGCTGGCCCTGGTCGCCGGCCTGCTGCGCCGCGGCCGCGGCCTGGACCTGCTGTCCTGCGCGCTGAGCCTGCTGGCCCTGGCCTACGGCCTGGCGCCGCTGCTCGGCGCCACTCCGGGCACCGCCGCCGGCATGCTCTGCGCGGTCCTGGTGCTGCTCGGCCTGGTGCAGAAGTACTGGGCCATGCGCGTGGCCCTGGATGCCGAACTGTTCGCGCGCCTGGCCGACGATAGTGCGCGCCTGATCGCCAGCACCGGCGCGCTGGACCAGGCGCTGCGCAACCTCGGCCTGCAGCCCGCCCACTCACAGCCGCGCGACTGGGACGACCGCTGCCGCGGCGCCCTGCGCCTGCTGCGTCTGCAGACCTTCTGGCTGGCGGCGCAACTGCTGCTGGCCCTGTTTGCCATGCTCTGGCTTGCCCTGGCCGGATAGAGGAGTCATTCCCTATGCTCGCTTCGTTCACCGCCTTCGCCATCACCTCGGCAGCTCGCCTGCTCACCGGGGCCCGCGCCCTCTGGCTGGGCTGCACGGCCCAGCCGGCGCAGCGCCTGTACTTTGCCAACCACAGCAGTCACGGCGACTTCGTCCTGCTGTGGGCCTCGCTGCCGCCGGAGCTGCGCCGCAGCACCCGACCGGTGGCCGGCTCCGATTACTGGATGAAAGGCGAGCTGCGCCGCTTCCTGATTCGCGACGTGTTCAACGGCGTGCTGGTCGATCGCGAGCGCAGCGAGCCCGGCGCCAATCCGCTGCAGCCGATGCTGGAAGCACTCGGCCAGGGCGACTCGCTGATCATCTTCCCCGAGGGCACGCGCAACCTCGGCGACGAGCCGCTGCTGCCGTTCAAGAGCGGGCTGTTCCACCTGGCCCAGGCCAGGCCCGAAGTGGAACTGGTGCCGGTGTGGATCGCCAACCTCAACCGGGTGATGCCCAAGGGCAGGGCGCTGCCGCTGCCGCTGCTGTGCACCCTGAGCTTCGGTGCGCCGCTGGAGCGCATCGCCGGCGAAGACAAGAGCGCCTTCCTCGAACGCGCGCGCAATGCCCTGCTGGCCCTGGCTCCGGAGGTCGTCTGAGATGGATCGCAACACAATCCTGCTGTTCGCCGGCATCGGCGCCGTACTGCTTCTGGCCACCCTGATCGGTCGCATCCTGCGCCGTCGCGCCGGGGATGCGCCCAACGCGGTGCTCGATAACCTCAACGCGCGGATCGACGCCTGGTGGGCCATGGTGCTGGTCATCGGCATCGCCTTCCTGTTCGGCAACAACGGCGTGATCCTGCTGTTCTACTTCGTGTCGTTCTATGCCCTGCGCGAGTTCCTCACCCTGACGCCGACCCGGCGCAGCGATTATCCGGCACTGGTGGCGGCGTTCTATTTCGCCCTGCCGATGCAGTACCTGCTGATCGCCCTGGACTGGTACGGCCTGTTCGCCATCTTCATCCCGGTCTACCTGTTCCTGCTGCTGCCGATCCTCGCTTCCCTGGGCGGCGACACCACGCGCTTCCTCGAGCGCGCTTCGGAAGTGCAGTGGGGCTTGATGATCGCCGTCTACTGCGTGTCCGCCGTACCGGCGCTGCTGACCCTGGACATTCCCGGCTACGAGGGACGCAACCTGCTGCTGATCGCCTGGCTGATCATAGTGGTGCAGCTGTCGGACGTGCTGCAGTACGTCTGCGGCAAGCTGGCCGGCAAGCACAAGATCGCCCCCAAGCTGTCGCCGTCGAAGACAGTGGAGGGCTTCGTCGGCGGCGTGGCCCTGGCCAGCCTGATCGGCGCCGCGCTGTTCTGGATCACCCCGTTCGACTTCTGGCAGGCCGCGCTGATGGCGCTGATCGTCAATCTGCTGGGCTTCGCCGGCGGCCTGGTGATGTCGGCGATCAAGCGCGACCGTGGGGTGAAGGACTGGGGCCACATGATCGAAGGCCACGGCGGCATGCTCGACCGCATGGACTCGGTGTGCTTCGCCGCGCCGATCTTCTTCCACTTCGTGCGCTACTGGTGGGCCTGAGCTGCCATGGCTGTCGCCCCTACGGGCGGCAGCCTCCCCAATAGCAGCAAATCGCAGACAACAAAAAACCCGCCGAAGCGGGTTCTTTATGACCTTCCGACATCCTGTCGTCTGCCATCCTGGCGCGGTCTGTCTTCCGTGACCCGGGTCTTCCTGTTCCCGGCATGTGTGTAGATTAGCCAGCGGCCGCTCCGGTAGAAATGGCTAGATTGCATCTGCTCGTGTAAGCCTTTCGCCATAGATGGCGGAAAAGCAAACCGGGAGCCTGGCTCCCGGTTGGTCTGGATCAGTGCGGCTGATTCAGGGTCAGGCGCATGTGGCGGTTCACATCCTTGTACAGCAGGTAGCGGAAGCGACCGGGGCCACCGGAGTAGCAGGCCTGCGGGCAGAAGGCGCGCAGCCACATGAAGTCGCCGGCCTCGACCTCGACCCAGTCCTGGTTCAGGCGGTAGACCGCCTTGCCTTCCAATACGTACAGGCCGTGCTCCATCACGTGGGTCTCGGCGAAGGGGATCACGCCGCCCGGCTCGAAGTTGACGATATTGACGTGCATGTCGTGGCGCATGTCGCTCATGTCGACGAAACGGGTGGTGCTCCAGCGGCCTTCGGTGTCCGGCATCACCAGCGGCTGGATGTCCTGCTCGTTGGTGACGAAGGCTTCCGGCAGCGGCACGCCGTCTACGCGCTGGTAGTGCTTGCGGATCCAGTGGAAGCGGGTGTGCTGGCCACTGGTGTTACGCACCTTGTAATCGGCGCCCGGCGGAATGAAGGCGTAGCCGCCCGGCTGCATGTTGTGCACCTGGCCTTGCAGGGTCAGGGTCAGCTCGCCTTCGACCACGAACAGCACCGCCTCGGCATTGATGTCCTGCTCGGGCTTGTCGCTGCCGCCATTGGGCGCCAGCTCGACTATGTACTGGGAGAAGGTCTCGGCGAAGCCGGACAGCGGGCGGGCAATCACCCACATGCGCATGTTGTCCCAGAAGGGCAGGTGGCTGGTGACGATGTCACGCATCACGCCCTTGGGAATCACGGCGTAGGCTTCGGTGAACATGGCACGGTCGGTCAGCAGCTCGGTCTGGGCCGGGTGACCGCCATGCGGCGCATAGTAGGACGTCTTGGACACGGGATGTCTCCTGTTGATCTTCGGCTCCCCGCCGATGGTCGGCAGCTTGCGGAGCGGCTCCGGGCCGGCGCAGAGACGCGGCGGAGCAGGGGGCAAAGCCAATTTATCCAGTCGCCCTTTTATCGACAAATTAAATGTTGGGATGCGCCGTATTCGATTGTCGAATTCATTCACGAGCGTTGCGGGCACCGCTCAGGCGTCTCGCTCCTGCTCCAGCAGGCTCGCCAGCGACTCCGCCAGCGCGGTGATCACCGGCCCCGCAGTAGGCCGATGGATGATCGCCACCTCGAACATATCCACCTCCGGCAGGCCTGACTCCCTGGGCAACACGCAATGCTCGGCGGTCACCGCCCGCAGTGGCAGCAGGCCGATGCCCATGCCATCGGCCACGGCGTCCTGTATGCCGCTCAGGCTGGAACTGGTGAAGCTGATCCGCCAGCGTCTGCCAATCGACTCCAGCGCCGCGATCATTTCGTCGCGATACAGTCCCCTGGGGGGAAAGGTCACGATAGGCAGGGGGTCCAGGTCGAACGCAGGGCTGCGCAGGCTGTCGACCCAACGGGTCTTCTCCGACCAACGCGCCACCGCGTCGCGGCTGTTGCGGCGCTGCTTGAGCAACACCAGGTCCAGCTCGCCACGGTCGTAGCTGCCGGCCAGGTCGCGACTGAGACCGGCGGTGACTTCCAGCTTGATATGTGGATAGCGCCGGGTGAACTCGGCCAGATGATGTGTGGTATGCCCGGCGGCAAAGTCTTCCGGCACGCCGATCCGCACCACCAGCGAGACGCTGGCGCCGTCCAGTGCCTCGTGCAGCTCGTCATTCAGCGCCAGGAGGCGCCTGGCATAGCCCAGCACCGTTTCGCCGGCATCGGTGGGTAGCACATCGCGGTTACCACGCTCCAGCAGGCGATGCCCGGCGAGCTCTTCGAGACGTCGCACCTTCTGGCTCACGGTCGACTGGGTGGAACTCAGGCGCAGGGCAGCGGTGGTGAAACTGCCGCAGTCGGCCACCGTAACCAGCGCCCGCAGCAGGTCCAGCTCGAACAGACGGTTATTCGTTCTATCTATACGCCCCATGCCAGTATCCACTTTTCGAATCCGCGTGCAGTGGCTTTTAGCAGGGCGAACCGGGGGTCGGCAACCAGGGACTCAGTTGGGCCTTTCTCTCGGCCAGTAAAAAGCCCCTGGCAACTCACGTTGGCAGGGGCTTCGCAGCGCAGGTCAATCACTGACCTGGTGGGACCGATTTAGAAGTCCAGGTTCGACACCGCCAGGGCGTTGGACTCGATGAAGTCGCGGCGCGGCTCCACGGCATCGCCCATCAGGGTGTTGAAGATCTGGTCGGCGGCGATGGCGTCCTCGATGGTCACCTTGAGCATGCGCCGCACGGTCGGGTCCATGGTGGTCTCCCACAGCTGGTCCGGGTTCATCTCGCCGAGTCCCTTGTAGCGCTGGATGCTGTGGCGCTTGGTGCTCTCGGTCTTCAGCCACTCGAAGGCTTCCTTGAAGCTGGTCACCGCCTTCTTGCGCTCGCCGCGCTGCACATAGGCGCCGTCTTCCAGCAGGTTGTTCAGCTGGTCGCCCAGAGCGGTGACGGCCTTGTAGTCGTTGCTGGCGAAGAAGTCGCGGTTGAAGGTGATGTAGCTGGACAGGCCGTGGGCCAGGACCTCGACCTCGGGCAGCCAGAGATGGCGCTCGCGGTCCTCGCGCAGGCTGGCGCTGTAGCTCTGGCCGGACTTCTCGACGCCCTTCAGGCGCGCCTGGAAGGCCTGCAGCCAGGCCTGCATGGCGGCCTGGTCGGCCAGTTGCTCGACCGGGATGCGCGGCAGGTAGACGAGGTGCTCGGTGATGTCCTTCGGGTAGACGCGCGACAGGCGCTCGAGCGTCTTCATCACCCCGCGGTACTCGTTGACCAGCTTCTCCAGCGCCTCGCCGGAGAGGCCGGGGGCGTTCTCGTTGACGTGCAGGCTGGCCTCTTCCAGGGCCGACTGGGTCATGTACTCGTCCATGGCCTCGTCGTCCTTGATGTACTGCTCCTGCTTGCCGCGCTTGACCTTGTACAGCGGTGGCTGGGCGATATAGATGTAGCCGCGCTCGATCAGCTCCGGCAGCTGACGGAAGAAGAAGGTCAGCAGCAGGGTACGGATGTGCGAACCGTCGACATCGGCATCGGTCATGATGATGATGTTGTGGTAGCGCAGCTTGTCGATGTTGTACTCCTCGCGGCCGATGCCACAGCCGAGGGCGGTGATCAGGGTACCGACCTCCTGGGAGGAGAGCATCTTGTCGAAGCGCGCCTTCTCGACGTTGAGGATCTTGCCCTTGAGCGGCAGGATCGCCTGGGTCCTGCGGTTGCGGCCCTGCTTGGCGGAGCCGCCCGCGGAGTCACCCTCCACTATGTAGAGTTCGGACAGCGCCGGGTCTTTCTCCTGGCAGTCGGCCAGCTTGCCGGGCAGGCCGGCGATATCCAGGGCACCCTTGCGCCGGGTCATCTCGCGGGCCTTGCGCGCGGCCTCGCGGGCACGGGCGGCGTCGATCATCTTGCCGACCACGGCCTTGGCCTCGTTGGGGTTCTCCAGCAGGAAGTCGGCGAAGTACTTGCCCATTTCCTGCTCGACCGCGGTCTTCACCTCGGAGGAGACCAGCTTGTCCTTGGTCTGCGAGCTGAACTTGGGGTCCGGCACCTTGACCGAGATGATCGCGGTCAGGCCTTCGCGGGCGTCGTCGCCGGTGGTGGCGATCTTGAACTTCTTCGCCAGACCTTCCTGCTCGATATAGTTGTTCAGGTGGCGGGTGAGGGCGGAGCGGAAACCGGCCAGATGGGTGCCGCCGTCACGCTGCGGGATGTTGTTGGTGAAGCAGAGGATGTTCTCGTTGAAACTGTCGTTCCACTGCAGCGCCACTTCCACGCCGACGCCGTCTTCCTCGCGCTGGATGTTGAAGTGGAACACCTGGTTGACGATGGTCTTGTTGGTGTTCAGGTACTCGACGAAGGCCTTGAGACCGCCCTCGTATTTGAACAGCTCCTCCTTGCCGCTGCGCTCGTCCTTGAGGACGATGCCGACGCCGGAGTTGAGGAAGGACAGCTCGCGCAGGCGCTTGGCCAGGATGTCCCAGCTGAAGTGGATATTGCTGAAGGTCTCGCCGGAGGCTTTGAAGTGCACTTCGGTGCCGGTGCTGTCGGTCTCGCCGATCGGAGCGAGCGGAGCCTGCGGCACACCGTGACGATAGATCTGCTCCCACACCTGGCCGGCGCGGCGGATGGTCAGACGCAGCTCTTCGGACAGGGCGTTGACCACCGACACACCCACGCCGTGCAGACCGCCGGATACCTTGTAGGTGTTGTCGTCGAACTTACCGCCGGCGTGCAGCACGGTCATGATGACCTCGGCCGCTGAGACGCCTTCTTCCTTGTGAATGTCCACCGGGATGCCGCGACCATTGTCGCGCACGGTGATGGACTCGTCGGGATGGATGGTGATGCTGATCTCGGAGCAGAAGCCGGCCAGCGCCTCGTCGATGGAGTTGTCCACCACCTCGAACACCATGTGGTGCAGACCGGTGCCGTCATCGGTGTCGCCGATGTACATGCCCGGGCGCTTGCGTACGGCATCCAGGCCCTTGAGTACCTTGATACTCGAGGAGTCGTACGTGTTCTTCTCGTCGCTCATGCGTTCACTCCCGATGCGGTGATCACTCCATGTTCCACGTGGAACATGGCGACCGGCGTATCCGTGCGCCAGCCATCCTTCAAATATTCGTGGTCGACACAGGTGATGAACACCTGGCACTGCAAATCGTCCAGCAGGCGGCACAGGGCCTGTCGGTGTCGCTCATCCAGCTCCGACGGCAGGTCGTCTACCAGATAGATGCATTGGCCATGTTTGGCCTGGTTCAGCAGATGTCCCTGGGCGATGCGCAAGGCGCAGACCACCAGCTTCTGCTGGCCGCGGGACAGAATCTCCGCGGCATTGTGTGCCCCCAACCGCAGACGCAGATCGGCACGCTGCGGGCCGGCCTGGGTATGACCGAGCTGTTGATCGCGGGGCAGGCTAGCGGCGAGCACTTCGCCCAGCGGCTTTTCCCTGTCCCATCCGCGGTAGTAACTGAGGGACAACCCCTCCAATTCCACCAGCTCCCCCAGGACCCTCTCGAATACCGGTTTCAGGGCCTGGATGTAAGCCCGTCGGTAACCGTCCAACTCGTCGCTGGCGAGGCCCAGTTCACGGTCCCAGGCCGCTTGCGACGCGGCGTCCAGTGTACCATGGCGCAGCCACGAGTTCCGCTGCCGCAAGGCCTTCTGCAGGCGTTGCCAGGCTGGCAGAAAGCGTTGTTCCACGTGGAACACTCCCCAGTCGAGAAACTGCCGGCGCACCTTGGGCGCACCTTCCAGCAGGCGAAAGCTGTCCGGATTGATCACCTGCAGTGGCAGCAGCTCGGCCAGCTGTGCGGTGCTACGCGCGTTCTGCCCATCGATGCGAATCTGCAACTCGCCCTGACGGTCGCGGGAAATGCCCAGGTTGCTGTGCATACCATCTTGTCGCTGCACCTGACCGAACACGGTGCAGGCCGGCTGCTCGTACTGGATCATCGGTTGCAGCTTGTTGCTGCGGAAGGAGCGGGCGAGGCCGAGCAGGTGGATGGCTTCCAGCAGGCTGGTCTTGCCGCTGCCGTTGGCGCCGTGAAGGATGTTGATGCGGGGGGAGGGGGAGAGCGTCACCGGGTGCAGGTTTCGCACCGCGGTGACGGTGACACGGGACAGGGACATTCAGCGAGAGATTACAGACGCATCGGCATAACGACGTAGGAAGAGTCGTCGTTGTCCGCTTCCTGTACCAGGGCACTGCTGTTGGCATCGGACAGGATCAGACGCACCTGCTCGGTGGTCATCACGCCCAGTACGTCGAGCAGGTAGCTGACGTTGAAGCCGATCTCCAGGGCGCCGCCGCCGTAGTCGACCATCACTTCTTCCTCGGCCTCTTCCTGCTCCGGGTTGTTGGCCTGGATCTTCAGCAGACCGGCGGCCAGCTGCAGGCGGATGCCGCGATACTTCTCATTGGACAGAATCGCGGTGCGGCTGAAGGCCTCGCGCAGCGCCTGACGATCGCCGACCACCAGCTTGTCGCCGCCGCGCGGCAGCACGCGCTCGTAGTCCGGAAACTTGCCGTCGACCAGCTTGGAGGTGAAAGTGAATTCACCGGTGGTGGCGCGGATGTGGTTCTGACCGAGGACGATGGCCACTTCGCCATCCTGCTCGGTGAGCAAGCGGGCCATCTCGAGGATGCCTTTGCGCGGCACTATGACCTGATGCTTCTCGCTCTGCACCTCGGCCTGCATGGCGCACATGGCCAGGCGGTGACCGTCGGTGGCTACGGCGCGCAGCACGCCGCTCTGTACTTCCAGCAGCATGCCGTTGAGGTAGTAGCGCACGTCCTGCTGGGCCATGGCGAAACTGGTGCGGTCGATCAGCCGACGCAGCTTGCTTTGCACCAGGTTGAAGGTCAGCGAGCCCGGACCTTCCTCCACGGTGGGGAAATCGTTGGCCGGCAGGGTCGACAGGGTGAAGCGGCTGCGCCCGGCCTTGACCACCAGCTTCTGCTCGTCGAGGCGGATATCGATCAGCGCATCGTTCGGCAGGCTCTTGCAGATATCCATCAGCTTGCGTGCCGGCACGGTGATCTCGCCCGGCTCGGCAGCCTCTTCCAGCGTCACCCGGCCGACCAGCTCGACCTCCAGGTCGGTACCGGTCAGCGACAGCTGCTGGCCATCCACCACCAGCAGCACATTCGACAGGACCGGCAGGGTCTGGCGGCGCTCGACGACGCCGGCGACCAGCTGCAGGGGTTTCAACAGGGCTTCGCGTTGAATGGTGAAGTGCATGGTCTCGTCCCTTGCCTTGTGGGCTGCGATTTAAGTGGTCAGGGTGCGCAGCAGGTTCTTGTAGTCCTCGCGGATATCCGCGTCGGCTTCCCGCAGTTCGGCAATCTTACGACAGGCGTGCAGCACTGTGGTGTGGTCTCTGCCGCCAAAAGCATCGCCGATTTCCGGCAGGCTGTGGTTGGTCAGTTCCTTGGACAGGGCCATGGCCACCTGACGCGGCCGCGCCACCGAGCGCGAGCGGCGCTTGGACAGCAGGTCGGCGATCTTGATCTTGTAGTACTCGGCCACGGTGCGCTGGATATTGTCCACGCTGACCAGCTTGTCCTGCAGGGCCAGCAGATCCTTCAGCGACTCGCGGATCAGCTCGATGCTGATCGGCTGGTTGGTGAAGTGCGAGTGGGCGATCACCCGCTTGAGCGCACCCTCCAGTTCGCGCACGTTGGAGCGGATGCGCTGGGCGATGAAGAACGCGGCGTCGTGCGGCAGATCCACCTTGGTCTGCTCGGCCTTCTTCATCAGGATGGCCACGCGAGTTTCCAGTTCCGGCGGCTCCACCGCCACGGTCAGCCCCCAGCCGAAACGGGATTTCAGACGCTCCTCCAGGCCCTCGATCTCCTTGGGGTAACGGTCGCTGGTGAGGATCACCTGCTGGCCGCCCTCGAGCAGGGCATTGAAGGTGTGGAAGAACTCCTCCTGGGAGCGCTCCTTCTTGGCGAAGAACTGGATATCGTCGATCAGCAGCGCATCGACCGAACGGTAGAAGCGCTTGAACTCGTTGATCGCATTGAGCTGCAACGCCTTGACCATGTCGGCGACGAAACGCTCGGAGTGCAGGTACACCACTTTGGCGTTGGGGTTCTTCTTCAGTAGATGGTTGCCCACCGCGTGCATCAGGTGGGTCTTGCCCAGGCCGACGCCGCCATAGAGGAACAACGGGTTGTAACCATGCTTGAGGTTGTCCGCCACCTGCCAGGCAGCGGCGCGTGCCATCTGGTTGGACTTGCCCTCGACGAAGTTCTCGAAGGTGAAAGTGCGGTTCAGATAGCTGGTGTGCTTGAGCGCGCCTTCGACCTGCACCGTGCGCTCGGTCGGCCGGGTGGGCGGTGGCACGGCAACGGGTTCGCCGTGCACCGGAGCAGTCGCCATCACGGGCGCGGCCGGCGGGGCACTATTAATAGCAGGAGCGGGCGCTGGCGCGGCCATCCGAGGGGCGGGGCTGCGCTTGCTGCCGATCAGCAGCGACAGGGCGGGCGCCAGGCCGTTGGCACGCTCGGCCAGTAGCTCGAGCAGGCGCACCATGTATTTCTCGTTGACCCAGTCGAGCACGAAACGATTGGGCGCATAGACGCGCAGCTCGTCGCCGGCCGATTCCACCTGCAGGGGGCGGATCCAGGTATTGAATTGTTGAGCGGGCAACTCGTCGCGAAGCAGCTCCACACACTGCTGCCAAAGTTCTACGGACACGGATATCCCCTGGGATCGCTACGGTTGGCGAAGCAAAAAACAGCCTGCATTGTAGCCTCGAGGGGACGAGTTATCCACACGAAATGGCGATTCCAGCCGAGTAAAATCAATGATTTATTTATGTTTCCAGGATTCACGAAACGCGCGCGCAAAGCTGTGGATAAAGGTAACCATAAGGCACTGGATAAGCCTGGGGGAAAGCCGTCCGCGAACGTCGCTGTGGATAACCCGCCACTTTGTCCACGCTCTCCCCACAGCAGCCACACAAGACCCGCACGGGCTACCGACAGACTTTTACCGCGCGAATAGCCAGAGCTCATCGGCGATGCCGGGCTTTTTCCACAGCCCGGTACCTCACTAGAAAGAGCTACTAGAACCATCTTTTCAAATCTCTCTTTCCTTTTATCTTTCTTTCTGCATTCCAGGCTGGTTGGAAATTGACCTGGGCACGCGGTTTCACTAGAATCGCCGGTCTCTTTAAACGGGGGCCATCCAGGCCCGTATGGACCACCCAGGTAAATCGCCATGAAACGTACTTTCCAACCCAGCACCCTCAAGCGCGCCCGCACCCACGGCTTCCGTGCCCGCATGGCCACCAAGAACGGCCGTCAGGTTCTGTCCCGCCGTCGCGCCAAAGGCCGCAAGCGCCTGACCGTCTGATAATCCGGAACGGGTGGTGAGTCGAGACTTCGGTCGGGAAAAGCGCCTGCTGACACCCCGGCACTTCAAGGCGGTATTCGACTCACCCAGCGGCAAGGCTCCAGGCAAGAACGTCCTGCTCCTCGCTCGCGCCAACGATCTCGACCATCCCCGCCTGGGGTTGGTGATCGGCAAGAAAAGCGTCAAGCTCGCCGTCGAGCGCAATCGACTCAAGCGTGTGATCCGGGATTCCTTCCGGCTCAACCAGGAGTCGCTCGGCGGTCTGGACATTGTCGTGGTGGCCCGCAAGGGGCTGGGCGATCTGGACAACGCGGAACTGCACGAGCAGTTCGGCAAACTCTGGAAGCGCCTGGCCCGACAGCGCCAACAAGCCGCCCCTCCCGGGGTAAGCGACAGCTCCCATGCGTAAACTGGTCATTCTGCCGATCCAGTTCTACCGCTACGCCATCAGCCCCTTGATGGCCAGTCACTGCCGCTTCTATCCCAGCTGCTCCTGCTACACCCAGCAAGCCATAGAGACCCATGGCGTGTTGCGTGGCGGTTGGCTCGGCATCCGTCGCCTGAGTCGCTGCCATCCTTGGAATCCCGGTGGTTACGATCCGGTTCCGCCTCCTTCTTCTCCTTCGATGACCGAGTAATCCATGGATATCCAACGCTCGATCCTGCTCGTCGCCCTGGCCATCGTCTCCTACCTGATGGTGTTGCAGTGGAACGAGGACTACGGCCAGGCCGCCATTCCGGCCAGTGCCAGCGCCACAGTCGGTGGTAACCAGGCCGCCTCGCTGCCGGACAGCCCCACCAGCGCTACCGTCGCCGACGACGTACCGACCGCCAACGGCGAGCCCGCCGCGCAACTGGCCGCCAACCCGGCCGTCAGCGACGAGCTGATCCGCGTGAAGACCGATGTGCTGGAGCTGGCCATCGATCCCAAGGGCGGCGACATCGTCCAACTGACCCTGCCGCAGTACCCGCGCCGCCAGGATCGCCCGGACGTGCCCTTCCAGCTGTTCGACAACGGCGGCGAGCGCACCTACCTGGCGCAGAGCGGCCTGATCGGCAGCAACGCGCCGGACAAGTCCAGCGGCCGTGCCCTGTGGAACAGCGCCCAGCGCAGCTACGAGCTGGCCGCAGGCCAGGACCAGCTGGTGGTCGAGCTGACCTACGCCGAGGCCGGGGTCAACTACGTCAAGCGCTTCAGCTTCGAGCGCGGCCAGTACGATCTGCGCGTCGACTACAAGATCGACAACCAGAGCGGCCAGGCCTGGAGCGGCAACTTCTACGCCCAGCTCAAGCGCGACAACAGCGCCGACCCCTCGTCCACCACCGCCACCGGCACCGCCACCTACTTGGGCGCCGCGCTGTGGACCGCCGAGGAGCCCTACAAGAAGGTGTCCATGGGCGACATGGACGACAAGAGCCTGCGCGAGACCGTGCAGGGTGGCTGGGTCGCCTGGCTGCAGCACTACTTCGTTACCGCCTGGGTCGCCGACAAGGACGCCAGCAACAACGTGCAGACCCGCAAGGACAGCCAGGGCAACTACATCATCGGCTTCACCGGCCCGCAGCTCAGCGTCGCCGCCGGCGCCAGCCTGGAGACCGGCGCCACCCTGTACGCCGGCCCGAAGATCCAGGACAAGCTGGCCGCGCTGTCGCCTGGCCTGGAGCTGACCGTCGACTACGGCATCCTCTGGTTCATCGCCCAGCCGATCTTCTGGCTGCTGGAGCATATCCACAGCCTGCTGGGCAACTGGGGCTGGTCGATCATCGTCCTCACCATCATCATCAAGCTGGCCTTCTTCCCGCTGTCGGCCGCCAGCTACAAGTCGATGGCGCGCATGCGCGCCGTGTCGCCCAAGCTGCAGGCGCTGAAGGAGCAATACGGCGACGACCGGCAGAAGATGTCCCAGGCGATGATGGAGCTGTACAAGAAGGAGAAGATCAACCCGCTCGGTGGCTGCCTGCCGATCCTGGTGCAGATGCCGGTGTTCCTGGCCCTCTACTGGGTACTGCTGGAAAGCGTCGAGATGCGCCAGGCGCCGTGGCTGGGCTGGATCACCGACCTGTCGATCAAGGACCCGTTCTTCCTGCTGCCGATCATCATGGGCGCCACCATGTTCATCCAGCAGCAGCTCAACCCGACTCCGCCGGACCCCATGCAGGCCAAGGTGATGAAGCTGATGCCGATCATCTTCACCTTCTTCTTCCTCTGGTTCCCCGCCGGTCTGGTGCTGTACTGGGTGGTCAACAACGTCCTGTCCATCGCCCAGCAGTGGTACATTACCCGCAAGATCGAGGCGGCCACGGCGAAAGCCTGAACCCGCTGAGCTGCACAAGACGCCCCCTCGTGGGGCGTTTTGCTATCCGCCAGAAACCCATAGCCGAGAACGCCAGCATGACCACCGCCCGCGAAACCATAGCCGCAGTCGCCACCGCCCAGGGCCGCGGGGGCGTCGGCATAGTGCGGGTCTCCGGCCCCCTGGCGCGGGCCATCGGCATCAGCCTGGCGGGGCTGGAACCCAAGCCGCGGCATGCCCATTACGGCGCCTGGCACGACGACGAAGGCCTGGTGATCGACCAGGGCCTGCTGCTGTTCTTCCCCGGCCCCCACTCCTTCACCGGCGAAGACGTGCTGGAACTGCAGGGCCATGGCGGCCCGGTGGTGCTGGACATGCTGCTGCAGCGCTGTCTCTCGCTGGGGGCCCGCCAGGCACGCCCGGGCGAGTTCAGCGAGCGCGCCTTCCTCAACGACAAGCTCGACCTGGCCCAGGCCGAGGCCATCGCCGACCTGATAGAGGCCAGCTCGGCGCAGGCCGCGCGCAACGCCCTGCGCTCGCTGCAGGGCGAGTTCTCGCGGCGCGTGCACGAGCTGACCGAACGGCTGATCCAGCTGCGCATCTACGTCGAGGCGGCGATCGACTTCCCCGAGGAGGAGATCGACTTCCTCGCCGACGGCCATGTGCTCAGCCAGCTGGACGGCGTGCGCGACTACTTATCCACTGTGCTGCGCGAGGCCGGCCAGGGCGCCCTGCTGCGCGACGGCATGAACGTGGTGATCGCCGGCCGGCCCAACGCCGGCAAGTCCAGCCTGCTCAATGCCCTGGCCGGGCGCGAGGCGGCCATCGTCACCGATATCGCCGGCACCACCCGCGACGTGCTGCGCGAACATATCCACATCGACGGCATGCCGCTGCACGTGGTGGACACCGCCGGCCTGCGCGATACCGCCGACCAGGTCGAGCGCATCGGCGTGGAGCGCGCGCTGAAGGCCATAGGCGAGGCCGACCGGGTGCTGCTGGTGGTCGACTCAACCGCCCCGGAGGCGGCCGACCCCTTCGCCCTGTGGCCCGAGTTCCTCGACGAAAAACCCGATCCGGCGCGGGTCACCCTGATCCGCAACAAGGCCGACCTGTCCGGGGAGAGCATCGGCCTGGAAACCTGCAACGACGGCCACGTCACCCTGACCCTGTCCGCCAAGTCGAGCGCAGGCCTGGACCTGCTGCGCGAACACCTGAAGGCCTGCATGGGCTTCGAGCAGACCGCCGAGAGCGGCTTCAGCGCCCGCCGCCGGCACTTGGAGGCGTTGCGCCAGGCCCAGGCCAGCCTCGAGCACGGCCGCAGCCAGCTGACCCTGATGGGGGCCGGCGAGTTGCTGGCCGAAGACCTGCGCCAGGCCCAGCACGCCCTCGGCGAGATCACCGGCGCCTTCAGCTCGGACGATCTGCTGGGGCGCATCTTCTCCAGTTTCTGCATCGGCAAGTAGCCAGGAACCCTGTGGAAAACCCGGACTGAACTCGGTCGATAAGCCTGGGTACAAGTCGTTGGAAAACCCCGCTGTGCATAAACCATGATTCCATCCACAGGCGTTATCCAGCTTGCCCAGCGGTTAGGGCCAGGAACGGCACAGCCTTATACAGCGCTGCAGGCCTCTAATGGCGAGGACTGTAGCCATCTATCCACAGAAAGTGCCCGCACCATACATAAACATAAAAACCAAGCTTTATAAGATTTCTCTCTTTTATTCTCTATTTTCCTGAAAGCCCGTCAGCTGGCTATTTTTTGTGCAGAAGGCTTCATTCGGGCAGGCCAACTCCCTATACTTGCCAGCCTTTCCGCTTTCCAATCAAAAAGCCCCTTACTCAACAGGCATCGAGGTGCGTGGTGGACTTCCCTTCCCGTTTTGACGTGATCGTGATCGGCGGCGGCCATGCCGGCACCGAGGCCGCACTGGCGGCCGCACGCATGGGCGTGAAGACCCTGCTGCTGACCCACAATGTGGAAACCCTCGGCCAGATGAGCTGCAACCCGGCGATTGGCGGCATCGGCAAGAGCCATCTGGTCAAGGAAATCGACGCCCTCGGCGGCGCCATGGCCATCGCCACCGACAAGGGCGGCATCCAGTTCCGCGTGCTCAACAGCCGCAAGGGCCCAGCCGTGCGCGCCACCCGCGCCCAGGCCGACCGCGTGCTCTATAAAGCCGCGGTGCGCGAGATACTGGAGAACCAGCCCAACCTGTGGATATTCCAGCAGGCGGCCGACGACCTGATCGTCGAGCAGGAGCGGGTCAAGGGCGTGGTCACCCAGATGGGCCTGCGTTTCCATGCCGACAACGTGGTGCTGACCACCGGTACCTTCCTCGGCGGACTTATCCACATCGGCCTGCAGAACTATTCCGGCGGCCGCGCCGGCGATCCGCCCTCGATCGCCCTGGCCAAGCGCCTGCGCGAACTGCCGCTGCGCGTCGGCCGGCTGAAGACCGGCACCCCGCCACGCATCGACGGCCGCTCGGTGGATTTCTCGCAGATGACCGAGCAGCCGGGCGACACGCCGATCCCGGTGATGTCCTTCCTCGGCAGCAAGGAACAGCACCCGGCCCAGGTCAGTTGCTGGATCACCCATACCAATGCGCGCACCCACGACATCATCGCCAGCAACCTGGATCGCTCGCCGATGTACTCGGGCGTGATCGAGGGCGTCGGCCCGCGCTACTGCCCGTCGATCGAGGACAAGATTCATCGCTTCGCCGACAAGGACAGCCACCAGGTGTTCCTCGAGCCCGAGGGCCTGACCACCCACGAGCTGTACCCCAACGGCATCTCCACCTCGCTGCCGTTCGATGTGCAGCTGGAGATCGTGCGCTCCATTCGCGGCATGGAGAATGCCCATATCGTGCGCCCGGGCTACGCCATCGAGTACGACTACTTCGACCCGCGCGACCTCAAGTACAGCCTGGAGACCAAGGTCATCGGCGGCCTGTTCTTCGCCGGCCAGATCAACGGCACCACCGGCTACGAAGAGGCCGGCGCCCAGGGCCTGCTGGCCGGCTGCAACGCCGCGCTGCGCGCGCAGGGCAAGGAGGCCTGGTGCCCGCGCCGCGACGAGGCCTATATCGGCGTGCTGGTCGACGACCTGATCACCCTGGGCACCCAGGAGCCCTACCGCATGTTCACCTCGCGCGCCGAGTACCGGCTGATCCTGCGCGAGGACAATGCCGACCTGCGCCTGACCGAGAAGGGCCGCGAACTGGGCCTGGTCGACGATGCGCGCTGGGCCGCCTTCGAGGCCAAGCGCGAGGGCATCATTCAGGAAGAGCAGCGCCTGAAGAGCACCTGGGTGCGCCCCGGCACGCCGCAGGGCGATGCCATCGCCGCACGCTTCGGCACCCCGCTGGCGCACGAATACAACCTGCTCAACCTGCTGGCCCGTCCGGAGATCGACTACGCCGCCCTGGCCGAAGTGACCCAGGCACCGGCCATCGACGCTCAGGTCGCCGAGCAGGTGGAGATCAAGACCAAGTACGCCGGCTACATCGACCGCCAGCAGGACGAGATCGAGCGCCTGCGCGCCAGCGAGAACACCCGCCTGCCGGCGGACCTCGACTACGGCAGCATCTCCGGCCTGTCCAAGGAGATCCAGCACAAGCTGGGCAACGCCCGCCCCGAGACCCTCGGCCAGGCCGGGCGCATCCCCGGTGTGACGCCGGCGGCCATCTCCCTGCTGCTGATCCACCTGAAGAAGCGTGGTGCCGGGCAGAAGCTGGAGCAGAGCGCCTGATGTCCATGGTCAGCCAACGCCATGCCGAGGAGCTCGCCCAGGGCGCCCAGACCCTGGGGGTAGAACTCTCCGCCCTGCAGCACGAACAGCTGCTGGCCTACCTGGCCCTGCTGATCAAGTGGAACAAGGCCTACAACCTCACCGCCGTGCGCAACCCGGACGAGATGGTGTCGCGCCATCTGCTCGATAGCCTCAGCGTCGTGCCTTTCGTCGCCCGGTATGGCGATAACTGGCTGGACGTCGGCAGCGGCGGCGGCATGCCCGGCGTGCCGCTGGCCATCCTGTTCCCCGAGCGTCGTTTTACCCTGCTCGATTCCAACGGCAAGAAGACCCGCTTCCTCACCCAGGTGAAGCTGGAGCTCAAGCTGGCCAATCTGGAAGTTATCCACAGTCGGGTCGAAGAGTTCCGTCCCGAGCAGCCGTTCAGCGGAATCTGCTCGCGCGCCTTCAGCGCGCTGCAGGACTTCAGCGACTGGACCCGCCATCTCGGCAACGGCGACACCCACTGGCTGGCGATGAAGGGCGTGCAGCCGGACGACGAGCTGCAGGCGCTGCCGGCGGACTTCCGTCTGCAAAGCTGCGACCTACTCAAGGTTCCCGGTTGCCAAGGTCAGCGCCATCTGTTGATACTGCGTCGCTCGGTCTAGGGGGAAGCACAGATGGCCAAGGTATTCGCGATCGCCAATCAGAAGGGCGGGGTCGGCAAGACCACCACCTGCATCAACCTGGCCGCCTCGCTGGTCGCCACCAAGCGCCGCGTGCTGCTGATCGACCTCGATCCACAGGGCAACGCGACCATGGGCAGCGGTGTGGATAAGCAGGATCTGGAGCACTCCATCTACGACGTGTTGATCGGCGAGAGCACGGTCGGCGAGGCCATGCAGTTCTCCGAGCACGGCGGCTACCAGCTGCTGCCGGCCAACCGCGACCTGACCGCCGCGGAAGTCGCCCTGCTCGAGATGAAGATGAAGGAGAGCCGTCTGCGCCATGCCCTGGCACCGATCCGCGAGAACTACGACTACATCCTCATCGACTGCCCGCCGGCGCTGTCGATGCTCACGGTCAACGCCCTGGTCGCCGCCGACGGCGTGATCATCCCCATGCAGTGCGAGTACTACGCGCTGGAGGGCCTGACCGACCTGATGAACAGCATCCAGCGCATCGCCCAGCTGCTCAACCCGACCCTGAAGATCGAGGGCCTGCTGCGCACCATGTACGACCCGCGCATCAGCCTGACCAACGACGTGTCCGCCCAGCTCAAGGCGCACTTCGGCGAGCAACTGTACGACGCAGTCATCCCGCGCAATGTGCGCCTGGCCGAGGCGCCCAGCTTCGGCATGCCGGCGCTGGCCTACGACAAGCAATCGCGCGGCGCCATCGCCTACCTGGCGCTGGCCGGCGAACTGGTGCGCCGTCAGCGCGCTAGCGCGAAAACCGCAACCGCATAAGGAATCCCATGGCCACCAAGAAACGAGGCCTCGGCCGCGGACTGGACGCCCTGCTCGGCGGTAGCACCGCCGCCACCCTGGAAGAAGAAGCGGTCAAGGCCGACAGCCGCGAGCTGCAGCACCTGCCGCTGGAACTGATCCAGCGCGGCAAGTACCAGCCGCGCCGCGACATGGACCCGGGCGCCCTCGAGGAGCTGGCCAACTCGATCAAGGCCCAGGGCGTGATGCAGCCCATAGTCGTGCGTCCCATCGGCGGCGGCCGCTTCGAGATCATCGCCGGCGAGCGGCGCTGGCGCGCCAGCCAGCAGGCCGGTCTGGACAGAATTCCGGCCATGGTCCGCGAGGTGCCGGACGAGGCCGCCATCGCCATGGCGCTGATCGAGAACATCCAGCGCGAGGACCTCAACCCCATCGAGGAGGCCGTGGCCCTGCAGCGCCTGCAGCAGGAGTTCGAGCTGACCCAGCAGCAGGTCGCCGATGCGGTGGGCAAGTCGCGGGTGACCATCACCAACCTGCTGCGCCTGATCGCCCTGCCGGAAGAGATCAAGACCCTGCTCGCCCATGGCGATCTGGAGATGGGCCATGCCCGCGCATTGCTCGGCCTGCCCCTGGAGCGCCAGGTGGAAGGCGCGCGACATGTTGTCGCACGCGGCCTCACCGTGCGCCAAACCGAGGCACTGGTGCGCCAGTGGCTGAACGCCAAGGAAAAACCTGTCGAAAAGGCCAAGGTCGACCCGGACATCAATCGCCTGGAACAGCGTCTGGCCGAGAAGCTAGGGGCTCCGGTGCAGATCAAGCATGGCGCCAAGGGCAAGGGCCAGCTGGTGATCCGCTACGCCTCGCTGGACGAGCTGCAGGGCGTGCTGGCGCATATTCGTTGAAGCGCGACACATTTGCTTATCTAACGAGCGGTCGGAATTCGCCGGTGGCCAGTTGAACAGGGGGGGAACCCCCCCTATACTCTGCGCGCATTTTGTCGGCACAAAGTATGCCAAGTCGTTGATTTAATGTGCCGATCCAGAGGAACAGCGAGAGATGGATGCCCGCACGCCGAACCGCCTGCCCTTCCATCGTCTGCCGGTTTTCCCGGTACTGCTGGCCCAGCTGGTCGTGATACTGCTGGCCGCCGCCGCCCTGTATGGCTGGCGCGGCACGGTGAGCGGCTACTCGGGACTCTGCGGGGGGCTGATTGCCTGGTTCCCCAACCTGTATTTCGCCCACAAGGCGTTCCGTTTTAGCGGCGCGCGGGCTGCCCAGAGCATCGTGCGGTCGTTCTACGCCGGCGAGGCGGGCAAATTGATTCTGACGGCGGTGCTCTTCGCACTGGCGTTCGTGGTGGTGAAACCGCTGGAGGCGCCGGCCCTGTTCGGCGTGTTCGTGCTGGCGCTCAGCGTCGGCTGGTTCGCCCCGCTGCTGATGAGAACAAGACTTTCGAGACCTTAGAGCGTTTGAGGCAAACATGGCAGAACAAACCGCTTCGGGCTATATCCAGCACCACCTGCAGAACCTGACCTTCGGTCAGCATCCGGTGAACGGCTGGGGCTTCGCCCACACCGCGCAAGAAGCAAAGGAAATGGGCTTATGGGCCTTCCACGTCGACACCCTGGGCTGGTCCGTCGTCCTAGGCCTGATCTTCATCCTGCTGTTCCGCATGGCCGCCAAGCGCGCCACCAGCGGCCAGCCGGGCGGCCTGCAGAACTTCGTCGAAGTGCTGATCGAGTTCGTCGACGGCAGCGTCAAGGACACCTTCCACGGCCGTAACAACCTGATCGCGCCGCTGGCCCTGACCATCTTCGTCTGGATCTTCCTGATGAACCTGATGGACCTGGTGCCGGTGGACTTCCTGCCGGTGCTGGCGGCCAAGATCGCCGGTAACGATCACCTGTTCTTCCGTGTGGTGCCGACCACCGACCCGAACGCCACCCTGGGCATGGCCCTGTCGGTGTTCGCCCTGATCGTGTTCTACAGCATCAAGGTCAAGGGCATCGGCGGCTTCCTCGGCGAGCTGACCCTGCATCCGTTCAGCAGCAAGAACATCTTCATGCAGATCCTGCTGATCCCGGTCAACTTCCTGCTCGAGTTCGTCACCCTGATCGCCAAGCCGATCTCTCTGGCTCTGCGTCTGTTCGGCAACATGTATGCCGGCGAACTGATCTTCATCCTGATCGCCGTGATGTTCGGCAGCGGCCTGTTCCTGCTGAGCACTCTGGGCGTGGCGTTGAACTGGGCGTGGGCGGTGTTCCACATCCTGATCATCACCCTGCAGGCCTTCATCTTCATGATGTTGACCATCGTCTACCTGTCGATGGCGCACGAAGACAACCACTAAGCGGCCCGCCGCTTTAGGTAAAACGAAAACCGCTTTATCGCTTCAACCTAAACCAATACGACGTAAAAGTCGGGAGGAAAAATGGAAACTGTAGTTGGTCTCACCGCGATTGCTGTTGCCCTGCTGATCGGTCTGGGCGCTCTGGGTACTGCCATCGGCTTCGGTCTGCTGGGCGGCAAATTCCTGGAAGGCGCTGCTCGTCAGCCGGAAATGGTTCCGATGCTGCAGGTGAAAATGTTCATCGTCGCCGGTCTGCTGGACGCCGTGACCATGATCGGCGTGGGTATCGCTCTGTTCTTCACCTTCGCTAACCCGTTCATTGCTCAAGTAGCCCAGTAATTCTCGTTTCTGAGAGTTTTGGACTGACAACGAGAGCGAGGTATTGGCGTGAACATTAATGCAACCCTGATTGGCCAGGCCGTTGCGTTCTTCATTTTCGTGATGTTCTGCATGAAGTTCGTATGGCCGCCGGTCATCACAGCTCTGCGTGAACGTCAGAAGAAGATCGCCGATGGTCTGGACGCCGCCAACCGCGCGGCTCGCGATCTGGAGCTGGCCCACGAGAAAGTTGCCCAGCAACTGCGTGAAGCCAAGGCCCAGGCCGCCGAGATCATCGAGCAGGCCAAGAAGCGCGGCACTCAGATCGTCGACGAAGCCCGTGATCAGGCTCGTGTCGAAGCTGACCGTGTGAAGGCTCAGGCTCAGGCCGAGATCGAACAGGAACTGAACAGCGTCAAAGACGCCCTGCGTGCCCAAGTGGGTGCCCTGGCCGTCGGCGGTGCCGAGAAGATCCTGGGTGCATCCATCGATCAAAACGCGCATGCGGAGCTGGTTAACAAACTGGCTGCCGAAATCTAAGCGAGGGCGATCATGGCAGAACTGACCACGCTGGCCCGACCTTACGCCAAGGCGGCCTTCGAGCACGCTCAGGCCCACCAGCAACTGGCCTCCTGGTCAGCCATGCTCGGCCTGGCTGCGGCGGTGTCGCAGGACGACACCATGCAGCGCGTACTCAAGGCCCCGCGTTTGACGAGTGCAGACAAGGCCACCACTTTCAACGAAGTGTGTGGTGACAAGTTCGACGCCCAGGCACGCAACTTCATTTCCGTGGTAGCCGAAAACGGTCGTCTCGACCTGTTGCCGGAAATCGCCGCCCTGTTCGAGCTGTACAAGGCCGAGCAGGAGAAGTCGGTGGACGTGGAAGTGACCAGTGCCTTCGCATTGAGCACAGAACAGCAAGACAAACTCGCCAAGGTTCTCAACGCACGGCTCAGCCGAGAAGTGCGTCTGCATGTGACGGAAGACGCCGCCCTCATCGGTGGCGTGGTGATCCGCGCAGGCGACCTGGTTATCGATGGCTCGGTTCGCGGCAAGATCGCGAAACTGGCCGAAGCGTTGAAATCTTGAGTTTGAAGGGGCAGCAGAGCAATGCAGCAACTCAATCCTTCCGAAATTAGTGAAATCATCAAGGGACGTATCGAGAAACTCGACGTCTCTTCCCAAGCCCGCAACGAAGGTACCGTGGTCTCCGTCTCCGACGGTATCGTGCGTATCTACGGTCTGGCCGACGTCATGTACGGCGAAATGATCGAGTTCCCGGGTGGTGTCTACGGCATGGCGCTGAACCTGGAGCAGGACTCCGTCGGTGCCGTGGTGCTGGGTGCCTACACCAGCCTGGCCGAAGGCATGAGCGCCAAGTGCACCGGCCGCATCCTGGAAGTCCCGGTCGGTCCGGAACTGCTGGGCCGCGTGGTCGACGCCCTGGGCAACCCGATCGACGGCAAAGGCCCGATCAATGCTCAGGCCACCGACGCCGTCGAGAAAGTCGCCCCGGGCGTGATCTGGCGTAAGTCGGTCGACCAGCCGGTACAGACCGGTTACAAGTCGGTCGACGCCATGATCCCGGTAGGCCGTGGCCAGCGCGAGCTGATCATCGGTGACCGTCAGATCGGTAAGACCGCCCTGGCCGTCGACGCCATCATCAACCAGAAGAACAGCGGCATCCGCTGCGTCTACGTGGCCGTCGGTCAGAAGCAGTCGACCATCGCCAACGTGGTACGCAAGCTGGAAGAAGCCGGCGCCCTGGCCAACACCATCGTGGTGGCAGCAAGCGCGTCCGAATCGGCTGCCCTGCAGTTCCTCGCGCCGTACGCCGGTTGCACCATGGGCGAATACTTCCGCGACCGCGGTGAAGACGCCCTGATCGTGTACGACGACCTGTCCAAGCAGGCCGTTGCCTACCGCCAGATTTCCCTGCTGCTGCGCCGTCCGCCGGGCCGCGAAGCCTACCCGGGCGACGTGTTCTATCTCCACAGCCGTCTGCTGGAGCGCGCTTCCCGCGTTTCCGAAGAGTACGTCGAGAAGTTCACCAATGGCGCCGTGACTGGCAAGACCGGTTCCCTGACCGCCCTGCCGATCATCGAAACCCAGGCCGGTGACGTTTCCGCGTTCGTTCCGACCAACGTGATCTCCATCACCGACGGTCAGATCTTCCTGGAATCGGCCATGTTCAACTCGGGTATCCGTCCGGCCGTCAACGCCGGTATCTCGGTATCCCGCGTGGGTGGTGCCGCGCAGACCAAGATCATCAAGAAGCTCTCCGGTGGTATCCGTACCGCTCTGGCTCAGTACCGTGAACTGGCGGCCTTCGCCCAGTTCGCTTCCGACCTGGACGAAGCCACCCGCAAGCAGCTCGAGCATGGTCAGCGTGTAACCGAGCTGATGAAGCAGAAGCAGTACGCGCCGATGTCGATCGCCGACATGGCCCTGTCGCTGTACGCCGCCGAGCGTGGCTTCCTGGCCGACATCGAAGTCGCCAAGATCATCAGCTTCGAGCAGGCCCTGATCGCCTACTTCAACCGTGAGAACGCCGCGCTGATGGCGAAGATCAACGAGAAGGGCGACTTCAACGACGACATCGATGGCCAGCTGAAAGCCGGTATCGAGAAGTTCAAGGCCACCCAAACCTGGTAAGCCGCAGCGGGGGCCGCGAGGTCCCCGCTTGCTAACCTGATAGGTGTTACATGGCAGGCGCAAAAGAGATTCGCAGCAAGATTGCGAGCATCAAAAGCACGCAGAAGATCACCAGCGCCATGGAAAAGGTGGCGGTCAGCAAGATGCGCAGAGCACAAATGCGCATGGCTGCCAGCCGCCCCTACGCGGAGCGTATCCGCCAGGTGATTGGTCATCTGGCCAACGCCAACCCGGAATACCGCCACCCGTTCATGATCGAGCGCGAAGTCAAGCGCGTCGGTTACGTGGTGGTGAGCTCCGACCGTGGTCTGTGTGGTGGACTGAATAGCAACCTGTTCAAGGCTCTGGTCAAGGACATGGCGAGCAATCGCGAGCAAGGCGTGGAGATCGATCTCTGCGTGATTGGCAGCAAGGGTGCGGCATTCTTCCGCAACTTTGGTGGCAATGTCGTTGCTGCGATCAGCCACCTGGGCGAAGAACCCTCGATCAACGATCTGATCGGTTCCGTCAAGGTCATGCTCGATGCTTACCTGGAAGGTCGCATCGATCGTCTGTCCGTGGTCTCGAACAAGTTCATCAATACCATGACGCAAAAGCCGACAGTGGAGCAGCTGGTTCCGCTGGTGGCGACTCCGGATGAAGGTCTCAAGCATCACTGGGACTACCTGTACGAACCCGACGCCAAGCAGCTGCTCGACGGCCTGATGGTGCGCTATGTGGAGTCGCAGGTGTACCAGGCGGTGGTCGAGAACAACGCTGCCGAACAGGCCGCGCGGATGATCGCGATGAAGAACGCCACCGACAACGCTGGCGAGCTGATCAAAGACCTGCAGCTGATCTACAACAAGGCGCGTCAGGCAGCGATCACCCAGGAAATTTCGGAAATCGTCGGCGGCGCTGCCGCGGTTTAAGAACGGTTCAAATATTCAGAGGAACCAAAGATGAGTAGCGGACGTATCGTTCAAATCATCGGCGCCGTTATCGACGTGGAATTCCCGCGTGATCAAGTGCCGAGTGTTTATGAAGCGCTGAAAGTAGTTGGCGCCGAAACCACCCTGGAAGTTCAGCAGCAGCTGGGCGACGGCGTGGTGCGTTCCATCGCCATGGGCTCGACCGAAGGTCTGAAGCGTGGTCTGGAAATCACCCGTACCCACAAGGCCATCTCCGTGCCGGTCGGTAAGGCGACCCTGGGCCGGATCATGGACGTACTGGGCAACCCGATCGACGAAGCCGGCCCGATTGGCGAAGAAGAGCAGTGGGAAATCCACCGCGCCGCGCCGTCCTACGCCGAGCAAGCCGGCGGCAACGACCTGCTGGAAACCGGCATCAAGGTAATCGACCTGGTCTGCCCGTTCGCCAAGGGTGGTAAGGTCGGTCTGTTCGGTGGCGCCGGTGTCGGCAAGACCGTGAACATGATGGAACTGATCCGTAACATCGCCATGGAACACAGCGGTTACTCCGTGTTCGCTGGTGTGGGTGAGCGTACTCGTGAGGGTAACGACTTCTACCACGAGATGAAGGATTCCAACGTTCTCGACAAGGTAGCCCTGGTCTACGGTCAGATGAACGAGCCGCCAGGCAACCGTCTGCGCGTGGCGCTGACCGGCCTGACCATGGCCGAGAAGTTCCGTGACGAAGGCCGTGACGTACTGCTGTTCGTCGACAACATCTACCGTTACACCCTCGCCGGTACCGAAGTATCCGCACTGCTGGGCCGTATGCCTTCCGCAGTAGGTTACCAGCCGACCCTGGCCGAAGAGATGGGCGTTCTGCAGGAGCGTATTACCTCCACCAAGAACGGCTCGATCACCTCGGTACAGGCCGTATACGTACCCGCGGACGACCTGACCGACCCGAGCCCGGCGACCACCTTCGCCCACTTGGACGCCACCGTCGTACTGTCGCGTGACATCGCTTCCCTGGGTATCTACCCGGCCGTTGACCCGCTGGACTCCACCAGCCGTCAGCTGGACCCGAACGTGATCGGCCAGGAGCACTACGACACCGCTCGCGGCGTGCAGTACGTGCTGCAGCGCTACAAGGAGCTGAAGGACATCATCGCGATCCTCGGCATGGACGAACTGTCCGAAGAGGACAAGCAACTGGTGGCCCGCGCTCGTAAGATCCAGCGCTTCCTGTCGCAGCCGTTCTTCGTGGCCGAAGTCTTCACCGGCTCCCCGGGCAAGTACGTTTCCCTGAAGGACACCATCGCTGGTTTCAGCGGTATTCTGAAAGGTGACTACGATCACCTGCCGGAGCAGGCGTTCTACATGGTTGGCAGCATCGACGAAGCAATCGAGAAAGCCAAGAAACTGTAATCCCCTGTGCGCCCGGCAACGGGCGCTCATGTGAGGCTAGATATGGCTATGACAGTCCATTGCGACATCGTCAGCGCAGAAGCGGAGATCTTCTCCGGTCTGGTCGAGATGGTGATTGCGCACGGCAACCTGGGCGATCTGGGTATCGCACCGGGCCACGCCCCGCTGATCACCGACCTCAAGCCGGGTCCGATCCGTCTGATCAAGCAGGGTGGTGAAGCGGAGGTGTTCTACATCTCCGGTGGTTTCCTCGAAGTGCAGCCGAACATGGTGAAGGTCCTGGCCGACACCGTGCAGCGCGCTGCCGATATCGACGAAGCCGCAGCCCAGGAGGCCCTCAAGGCCGCCGAGAAGGCCCTGCACGAGCAAGGCGCGGAGTTCGACTACGGTTCCGCCGCCGCTCACCTGGCCGAAGTCGCAGCCCAGCTGCGCACCGTCCAGCAGCTGCGCAAGAAGTTCGGCGGCTAAGCCACCAGCTTCAACCGCGTTGGGAGAAAGGGTAGCCTTGGCTACCCTTTTTCTTTTTCCGCCGGGGCTTTCTCCCCTTTCCCCTTGGAAGAGGGGCGGGAGTGAGGGACAGGTGCACCGCACAACTCTCACCGGCCTCAGGCACTCTCTCCCGAAGGAGAGAGGAATAGTTCAGCCGATTAGGATCTGCCTTCATGTCCCTCGATATCGTCATCCTCGCCGCCGGCCAGGGCACCCGCATGCGTTCGGCCCTGCCCAAGGTGCTGCACCCGGTGGCCGGCACACCCATGCTCGGCCATGTCATCGCCACCGCACGCCAACTGGAGCCGCGCAAGATCCATGTGGTGATCGGCCATGGCGCCGAGCTGGTGCGCGAGCGCCTGGCGGCGGACGACGTCGACTTCGTCCTGCAGGCCGAGCAGCTGGGCACCGGCCATGCCGTGGCCCAGGCGCTGCCGCATATCGAGGCGGACAAGGTGCTGATCCTCTATGGCGACGTGCCGCTGACCCGGGTCGAGACCCTGCAGGGCCTGCTGGCCCAGGCCAACGACGAGCAGCTGGGCCTGCTCACCGTCAACCTGGTCGACCCGACCGGCTACGGCCGCATCATCCGCGACGGCGCCGGCGTGGTGCAGGCCATCGTCGAGCACAAGGACGCCAGCGAGGCGCAGCGCGCCATCCGCGAGGGCAATACCGGCATTCTCGCCGTGCCCGGCAAGCGCCTCGGCGACTGGCTGGGCCGCCTGTCCAACAGCAACGCCCAGGGCGAGTACTACCTCACCGACGTGATCGCCATGGCCGTGGCCGACGGCCTGCGGGTGGCCACCGAAACGGCCCGCGACGAGATGGAAGTGCTCGGCGCCAACGACCGCATCCAGCTGGCTCAGCTGGAGCGCTACTACCAGCAGCGCGCCGCGCGCAGCCTGATGGCCCAGGGCGTGACCCTGCTGGATCCCGCGCGTTTCGATCTGCGCGGAGAAGTCACGGTCGGCCGCGATGTGCTGATCGACGTCAACGTGATACTCGAAGGCAAGGTGGTGATCGAGGACGGTGTGCAGATCGGCCCCAACTGCGTGATCAAGGACAGCACCCTGCGCAAGGGCGCCATCGTCAAAGCCAACAGCCACCTGGAAGGCGCCGAGCTGGGCGAGGGCGCCGATTGCGGTCCGTTCGCCCGCCTGCGTCCGGGCGCCAAGCTCGGCGCCAAGGCGCATGTCGGCAACTTCGTCGAACTGAAGAACGCGGTGCTGGGCGAGGGCGCCAAGGCCGGCCACCTGAGCTACCTGGGCGACGCCGATATCGGCGCGCGTAGCAACATCGGCGCCGGCACCATCACCTGCAACTACGACGGTGCCAACAAGCACCGCACGGTGATGGGCGAGGACGTGTTTATCGGCTCCAACAGTTCGATTGTCGCGCCCGTGACCCTGGGCAATGGCGCCACCACCGGCGCCGGCTCCACCGTGACCCAGGATGTGCCGGCCGCGGCGCTGGCAGTGGGCCGCGCCAAGCAACGCAATATCGAGGGCTGGAAGCGCCCCAAAAAGCAGCCATAAGCTTCAAGCCACAAGCTGCAAGTAAGAGCGCAAGCTTGACCCTGCCTGAGCGACCCTCAACCTGATTAGCTTGCAGCTTGCAGCTTGCAGCTTGCAGCTTGCAGCTTGCAGCTTGCAGCTTGCAGCTTGCAGCTTGCAGCTTGCAGCTTGCAGCTTGCAGCTGCTTTATGTTTTGATTCGCGCCATTATCTTTCGAATCGAAACTTACATGTCGAAACGCAACACGCCCCAGCGCCGCCACACCATCCTTACTCTGCTCACCGAGCAGGGCGAGGTGTCGGTGGACGCCCTGGCGGCGCATTTCGCCACCTCGGAAGTTACGATTCGAAAGGACCTGGCCGAGCTGGAGAAGAGCGGCCTGCTGCTGCGCCGCTACGGCGGTGCGATCCCCATGCCGCAGGAGCTGATCGGCGAACCGGCCCAGCCCGTTTCCCCCTACAAGCAGGCCATCGCCCGCGCGGCGGTCGGCCTGATCCGCGAGCACGCGCGCATCATCATCGACAGCGGCAGCACCACGGCGGCGATGATCCCGCAGCTCGGCCACAAGCCCGGCCTGGTGGTGATGACCAACTCGCTGAACGTGGCCAACGCCCTGCGCGAACTCGAGCACGAGCCGGTGCTGCTGATGACCGGCGGCACCTGGGACCCGCACTCGGAGTCCTTCCAGGGCCAGGTCGCCGAGCAGGTGCTGCGTTCCTACGACTTCGACCAGCTGTTCATCGGCGCCGATGGCATCGACCTGGAGCGCGGCACCACCACCTTCAACGAGCTGCTGGGCCTCTCGCGAGTCATGGCCGAGGTGGCCCGCGAGGTCACGGTCATGGTCGAGAGCGACAAGATCGGCCGCAAGATTCCCAACCTGGAGCTGCCCTGGAGCAGCGTCCAGACCCTGATTACCGACGACCGCCTGGATGCCCGGGTGGCCGAGCAGATAAGCGCGCGCGGGGTTCAGCTGATCCTCGCCAGCGTGCAGCCCTAAAGGAGAACAGCCATGTGTGGCATCGTTGGCGCCGTCGCCGAACGCAACATCACCCCGATCCTGGTAGAAGGCCTCAAGCGCCTGGAATACCGCGGCTACGACAGCGCCGGGGTGGCGGTCTTCACCCAGGCCGGCGAACTGCAGCGGCGGCGCCGCGCCGGCAAGGTCGCCGAGCTGGAACAGGCCCTAGCCGGCGAGCCGCTGACCGGCCACCTGGGCATCGCCCACACCCGCTGGGCCACCCACGGTGCACCGAGCGAACGCAATGCCCACCCGCATTTCTCTGGTAAAGAGCCCGGCGAGCAGCTGGCCGTGGTGCACAACGGCATCATCGAGAACCACGAGGAGCTGCGCGAGCGCCTCAAGGGCCTCGGCTACGTTTTCGCCTCGGACACCGACACCGAGACCATCGTCCACCTGCTCGACCACAAGCTGCAGCAGCTCGGCGACCTCACCGCCGCGCTCAAGGCAGCCATTCCCGAGCTGCATGGCGCCTACGGCCTGGCGGTGATCAGCGCCAGGCAGCCGGACCGCATCCTCGCCGCCCGCAGCGGCAGCCCGCTGGTGATCGGCCTGGGCCTCGGCGAGAACTTCCTCGCCTCCGACCAGCTGGCCCTGCGCCAGGTCACCGACCGCTTCGTCTACCTGGAAGAAGGCGATATCGCCGAGATCCGCCGCGACTCGCTGCAGATCTGGGACGCCGCCGGCCAATCGGTGCAGCGCGAAGCCGTGCAGTACCACGAAGGCGCCGAGGCGGCGGACAAGGGCGAGTATCGCCACTTCATGCTCAAGGAGATCCACGAGCAACCCAAGGTCGTACAGCGCACCCTGGAAGGCCGCCTGGGCGGCGACCAGGTCCTGGTGCAGGCCTTCGGCCCGCAGGCCGCCGAGCTGTTCGCTCGCGTCAAGAATGTGCAGATCGTCGCCTGCGGTACCAGCTACCACGCCGGCATGGTCGCCCGTTACTGGCTGGAGGCGCTGACCGGCATTCCCTGCCAGATCGAAGTGGCCAGCGAGTTCCGCTACCGCCAGGTGGCCGTGCAGCCGGATAGCCTGTTCATCACCATCTCCCAGTCCGGCGAGACCGCCGACACCCTAGCCGCGCTGCGCAACGCCAAGCAGTCCGGCTACCTGGCCAGCCTGACCATCTGCAACGTCGGCACCAGTTCCCTGGTGCGCGAGTCCGACCTGTGCCTGCTGACCCAGGCCGGCCCGGAAATCGGCGTGGCCTCGACCAAGGCCTTCACCACCCAGCTGGTCTCCCTGCTGCTGTTGACCCTGGCCCTGGGCCAGGTGCGAGGCACCCTGGACGCCGCCGTCGGCGCCGAACTGGTGGAAGAACTGCGCCGCCTGCCGACCCGCCTGGGCGAGGCGCTGGCCATGGACAAGACTGTGGAGAAGGTCGCCGAACTGTTCGCCGAGAAGCACCACACCCTGTTTCTCGGCCGTGGTGCTCAGTACCCGGTGGCCATGGAAGGCGCGCTCAAGCTCAAGGAAATCTCCTACATCCACGCCGAGGCTTACCCGGCTGGCGAGCTCAAGCACGGCCCGCTGGCCCTGGTCGATGCCGACATGCCGGTGGTCACAGTCGCGCCCAACAACGAGCTGCTGGAGAAGCTCAAATCCAACCTGCAGGAAGTCCGCGCCCGCGGCGGCGAGCTGATCGTCTTCGCCGACCAGAAGGCGGGACTGGGCAACGGCGAGGGCACCCATGTGGTGGCCATGCCGCATATCCACGACGTGCTGGCGCCGATCCTCTACACCGTGCCGCTGCAGCTGCTGTCCTACTACGTGGCGGTGCTGAAGGGCACCGATGTGGACCAGCCGCGCAATCTGGCGAAATCGGTGACGGTGGAATAAGCCGAAAGCAAAACGAAAAAGCGGGCCGTTGGCCCGCTTTTTCTTTACCGATCAGGAAGCGGAGTCGCCTCGTATTCCAGTTTCTCCAAGTCCGCGTGCCCTGATAGGTTATGCGGAAAACATGATCCTCGATGCCGGTATCAGCGATGCTCTCCAAGAGGTTTCGCGCATGTGATTTTTGCCTGCGTGTCGGCCAGGACTGCACACTGAACGACCAGAACCACCGCAGTGACGCCACCCCCAAGCGGTGTCGATATGCGCATGGCACCGCCACGCGGGCTATCTAAAATGAGGTCAAGGCGTGCTCATACCCCGGCATCCACTACAGGAGACCAAGCATGAATACCTTGACCATCGAAGGCTGGTGCAAGGCCAGCGGCGCCACCAAGTCCACACCTATGGGACAGTTCCATTTTCGCGTCAGCGAATCCGACCACATACGCCTGGAACAGGCCGAAGAGCGCCTGCAGCAGACCCACGAGAAAGAAACCCTGATCGATGTCGAGATGGACACCCTGGAGCTTGTCACCCCGGAAGACTGCGGTCCCCTGGCCGATTGCCAGTGGCGCGTTTACCTGAGCAAGGGCGACGAACGCGGCCAGTTCCATCTGGTCGGTCATCGGTCGAGCGACGGCAGCCTCGTTTACACCAATGCGGTGATGATCGACCAGCTGGGGTAGCCCTAGGCCGAGGGTCCACGAACAGGCTGCGCGGGTGGCTGCGTTCACTGCGATCCGGGCAACGCTCAGCTGAGGCTGGGGGCGCGGTGCTTTGTGTCCCAGCATCTCAAGATTCATCTTGTGAATAAAAAGACTCCAGAATTCTCTTGCACTCCGTAGTTCTACATTGTGTATTGTTTTGCTCAATGAAGGATTCAGCAGAATAGCAATAAGGTGAGGAACCACTGGTACTTGGCATCTTGGTGAGGATGGTGATTGAGCTGTCTACCGCCTGTGTCTTCTCGCAAAGAGGAACTGGTCCGAAGGTGTCCGGAATAGCATCGCGACCTTTAAATTCCAGTGTGGAAACTGCCTTGCTGGCGTCCAATTGGTAAATATCTCGGGTCTTATCCAAAATTATCCAGATTCTATTCTCTTGCGCAGTGCAATCACAATCGCAATTCAGGAGGAAAGCGTCTGCCGAGGCAATGAATTTACTGGATTGCATTTCACCGGGTTCACAAAATTTTCCGATTGCCTCGACCTTGGGCGAGTCTGCCTGGGTAGCTGCGTTAGCGTCGCTTGCGATGAGTGTGGTTACGAGCAATAGGAAAATATATGGTGTATTAGAAAATTCGAATGTTTTTATCTTCGTCGATAGCATATTTCGTATTGCTCTCCATATTCCTTTTCGCACAGAAAGGTGGGGCGACAGAAGTGGGAAGATTTACTTATTGGCGAATAATCTACCGGAAAATAGATCTGTCCAATATTTAGTCATGCCCTGAATAGGTCATGCGGAATACATGATCCTCGATGCCCGTATCCGCGATGCACTCCAACAGGTAGTGGCTACCTAATTCGGGAATGATCTCGTGCACTATCCAATCCACTGTACTGAACACTGGTATCGAAAACCACCTGTGCAGAAACTGCATCTGCCGTAATGTAGGGTGTTGGAAGTTTCTATCCAAGAATTGATGGTGTTTATACGGGCTGAGCGATCTGGCTGTAAATGTTAATTGGTTTAATTTTTTTATTGGAGATTAAGCGTCTTAAGGAAGGTCTGAAGTAGAGCGGTTTTTCTGGCTGACTTCGGCCTTCGCCAATTTTGAAAGCGGCCAGTGGGTCAAAATCGACCAGATGGCTCGCTCATTTCGGTGTTTCTGGCCGCCG